>JACMKJ010000007.1 GCA_014380155.1 Rhizobacter sp.
CCGGCCCCCCCGTCGGTGGCGCGGCCGCAGGGGCATCGCTGCCACCGCCGCTGCCACCACAACCGGCCAGCACCGCTGCAAAAAGGGTGGCCACCGTGGCCGCGCGCAGGCGGCGGGGTTGTGCGTGGGGCTCTGTAGAAGGGTGGGCAACCGGCATGGGGCGTCCTGTTCGCGTGCAAAGGTGGCAGTTCGTGTCTATGCACGGCGCGCAAGGTGACGGGTTTCGTCACTGCGCCGGCCACGAAACTGGTTTTCTCGATTGCAGCAGAAAGGGTGCCTGCCCCCTGTTACCGGATGTCAGTCAGTGTGTCTTGGCCGCTGGCTTCAAACGCGACAGCACATGCGCCGTCATGCCGTTGGCCAGCTCCTGCTCGCCGATGAAGACCGTGCCGATCTGTTCTTGCGTGAGCAGGGCCGCTTCGTCGTCGCCATGGGAGCGCACCACGACCTCGACGGCCGGGATGTTGCGCGCGCGCAGTTGCTCGACCAGCTCGCGGCACACGGCCATGCCCGACCAGCACCACCTGACCACTCAGGAACGAGGCGTGCACCGACGTCGGCAGCTCGGCCAACCGGTCGTCGCGCTGCTCCAGGCGGCGTGCCACGGGTGAGCGCACTGTTCATCGGGTAGCGAAAGGCCAGCACCAGGGCCACCGACGAAGAAGAGCACCGAAAACGCGTCGCGCAAAGGCAGCGACTCGTCGGCCGCGCGGTGCCTGAACTCCGACTCGCCCATCATCATGCCGGCGAAAAAAGCACCCAGCGCAAACGACACGTCGAAGAGCTTGGCCGAGCCATACACCACCGTGCTCGCGATATAGCTGCAACCCCCCCATTCAAACCACCAAAGGCCGGACGACTCCTACACGCAGAGGCGTTCAACGCTGATCGCCCCGCTGCGAGTGCGCTGATTCAATGGGCCTCACGGGCGACATCACACGCGCCACTCACTCACCTCACCCCGAAAGGCACCCCATGAGCCAACAAGACACCGCGTCCAGCGCCCAACTGTGGAACCTCATCAAGGACATCAAGTTCGCGATGTTCACCACCCGGCACCACAACGGCCACCTGCATTCGCGCCCGATGACCACGCAGAACACGCCGGTCGACGAAGACAGCAGCCTGTGGTTCTTCATGTCTCGCTCGGGCGAACCTGTGGCCGACCTGGAGGCCGAGCCTAATGTGAACGTGGTCTATGCCGACCCCGACGATGACAGCTATGTCTCGGTCTCGGGCACTGCCCGTGTGGTCGACAACCTGACCAAGAAGGAGCAGTTGTGGTCCAAGCTCAACGAAGCCTGGTTTCCGGGCGGCGTGACCGACCCGGACCTGGCTCTGGTGCAGGTGCAGATCACCCATGCCAACTATTGGGACGTGAAATCGAGCAAGCTGGTTCAGCTGTTCACGATGGCACGGGCCGCCATCACCGGGCGGACGCCCGACTCGATGGTCGAGCATGGCGAAGTGCGCATGCGGTGACACCCACGAACGCCGCACCATGCACACGCTCAAGACCTACATAGTCGAAGACAGCGCGATCATTCGTGAGGGTCTGATTGCGTTGCTGGAGGAGTCGGCCCCCATAGAGGTGGTCGGCACCGCCGAAGACGAGCTGACGGCACTGAAGTGGATCGACAAGCCCAATCGCGACTGCGACCTGGTCATCGTCGACATCTATCTCCAGGGCGGCTCGGGCCTGGGTGTGCTCAAGGCCGGGGCCGGCGTCTTCAAGCCGGCCAAATGGGTGGTGCTCAGCAACCACGCCACCCCCGAAATGCGCACCCGCTGCATGGAGCTGGGTGCCGACTGTGTGTTCGACAAGTCCAACGAGATCGACGAGTTGCTGTTGTATTGCAACCAGCTGGCGCGCTCGGACTCGTTGAACTGAGGCCGCCTCAGGAAACGCGCTTGGCGGTGATGACCACCGTTTCAAGCTGGATCACCGGGGCCTTGACCACTTGTTCGTCAGGCTGCACGGCAGGCGAGGCAAACAGGGTTGAGGCGATGGCCACGTGGCCTGCGATCAGCACCGAGAAGGTCAGGGCGGGGGCGATGAAACGTTCGATCATGGTGGGCTCCAGCGGGGGTTGTGTGTTGCGTTGGAGTGAACTCTAGGCAGCCGACCCGGCCACGCCCAGCGGATTGCGACAGGCTGCATGAAGTGCGGGATGGAATGCCGCTGCGGCTGATTGCCCGGTGGGCAACTGTGCAGCGCGGTGCGTGCGCCTTGGCGCCATCTGCCGATTTTTCCTCCCTCAAGCGATGGATGCGCGACACGGCGCCAGCGGCTACCTTGGAGCATCTCTGCCCAAGTCCCGAAGGACTCCGATGCCCGTCATCAACGACTGCCTTGCAGTCCACCCCGCCGTGCTCACCGACCCTGATCGGCTGTGGCGTCGCATGTTCCCCATCGATACCGTGGGGGGCGACGTCAGCGAAGTGATCAAGGCGATCAACGAGTACCTGCCCGAGCGCCTGGTCTATGCCGAGGGAGACTCCTGGTTCGACAAGTTCACCCCGCTGCCGTCCTCGGGTACGAACTTGCTTGACGCCATCCGAACGCCGTTCATGACTGCCGTGGTCGATGTGGCCCACATCGGCGACGAGGCCCGCGACATGGTGCGAGGCCACCAGGCCCGGCAGACTCGCGCCATGTTCAAGCTGTTTAGCTTCAATGCCATTCTTCTGTCGGCCGGTGGCAACGACCTGAAGAACGTCTTTGCCGATCTCTTCGACACCAAGGCTTCGGCCAACGACGGATTCACCTCGACATTCCAGAACAAGGACCTGAGCCGCCTCGCCCACCCGGCGAGCTACACCGAGTTCTTCGACGAGGTGGTGCGCAACATCGGGCGCTTCATCGACCTGCGCAACTCGGCCAAAGACCCGGTGACGCGAGCCGCGCCCATCTTCGTACATGGCTACGACTACCTGCAGCCTCGCCCCGCCCAGGCGAACATCTTCACCCTCACCCGCGGCGGACCCGGGCCTTGGCTGCACAAGCCACTGAAAGCGGCCGGGCTGTCCGATGAACAGATGCGCGCTGCGACCGACGCCGTGGTCGACGAAATGAACCGCCAGCTGGCGCAGGTGATCGCCCCTTTGCCCAATGTCCATGTCATCGATCAACGCGGCCTGCTAACCCCCGCCGAGCCCGGCACAACAGGCCAAAACGCCGACTGGCTCGACGAGATCCACCCCAGCAAGGAAGGCTTCAACAAGCTGGCCCGCAACCGCTGGGACGTGCCGCTGTCGCGCGCGCTCGGCTGGCAACCGGCTGCCGGTGAGGTGGTGCCGGCGCTTGCGCCATCGAACCGCAGCACCGCGCTCAGCCACCCGGCTGGCAACGAGCTCGCCTGACACCACCCGATGTCTCAAGCACAGGAATGCACATGACAACGACCAAGATGAGCACGCAGCTCGCAGGCATCGCCAACCTGGCCTTGTTGGCCCCCATCAAACCGGGTTTCGTCGAAGGCTACGAGACCTTGACCTACGCCAAGCGGCTGGAGTCCTTGCTCAAGACCCTGGACGCGATCCGCCACGCCACGCGCGAAGCGGCTCTGGAGCCGAGCCTGTTCCCCGATGCCGTGGGGCGGGTGGGCCTGCTGCATTCATTCCGCTATGCCATCGTGCCACCCGACGTTGGCTCGGCAGGCGAGATCCCGCCCGAGCCCGGCGACCCGCGGCCGGGGATCTACCGGCTGTCGCTGAACGTGACCTTCGACGGCGGCTGGGAGCCCTACATGCGGGTCATCTATGGCCCGCTCGGCCCGCTGCTCGACGCCATCTTCTGCAACTGCGCCGGCTACCCGCTCTCGCGCTCGAACAGCTTTGTCGACTACATGCGTTGGGTGCGCTCGTGTGAAGTGCCGGGCGGGCTGTACTACACCGACTCGGCCATGACCGTGGGCGATGGGTTGTACCTCCAGCGCACTGAAGCGCTCTATCGGAACACCTCACGCACCGTGGTGGCACAGCAGGCCCACCTCGCGGTAGAGCAACCGGCCAACACCACCGCGGGACTCGCAAAGTTCGGCGCGGCCAGCAAGAAAAAGCAGCGAGAAACCATCAAGTCGAGCTTCAGGGCGCTCAAGGCGCTGTATGACCTGAAGGTCTTCTACCCACACAACACCGCACGCGACGACCTCAGCATCCTGCTGTTCGCCAAAAGCGTGATGCCCGAGTTCATCGCCGTGATCACCCCACAGTTGGGCAACCCCACGAGCCCGTTCAAGGCCGTGCTTGATCTCTACCGCGAACCGATCGAGTGGGTGCGTTCCCCTGTCAGCCCCGCCAAGCCGAAGAAAAATACGCCGCGCCAGCTTACCGGCGTGCAGGCAGGCATCGTGTCGCGCTACGTCCCCGACATCACGCATGGCTGCCTGGTGCTGCTCAAGGTCACCGATGCCGAACTGGCACGCAAGTTCCTGGCCGGCAGAGCCAAGAAGTGGGTCAACTTCGATGGCGAGGCGCCGGTCGGTGACATTCGCTGCAACCTGGCCTTCACGCTGCAAGGCCTGCAAGCGTTGGAGGTGCCGGCATCGAAGCTGGCGCAGTTTCCTCAAGAGTTCATCGAAGGCATGGAAGCGCGCGCAGGCCTGCTAGGCGACGTGCGCGGCAACCACCCGAGCGAATGGAAGCGGCCCAAGCTCGACAAATCCAAGCTCGACGTGGAGCTGCGCAGCGTGCACGTGGTGGTGCAACTGCGCCTCGCCGACCCCGGCAATGCCGATCATGCGTTCAACCCGAAGTTTCAGCCCACCCTCGACAGTCTGCAGAAGAACAGCGGCCTGCGCATGCTGTCTTGCGAACCCATGCGAAGCTACCCGGAGACTCTGAACGGCGAAAACCTCACACGCGACGGTTTCGGCTTCCGAGATGGCATCAGCCAACCCGAGCTCACGCCGTCGGGCAACAGCCACCCCTTCGACAAAGTGGAGCCCGGCGACCTCTTCCTGGGCCACGCGAACGGCAAGGGAGACGGCCCCTACCCGCCCGATAAAGACCCGCTGCTGGACAACGGCAGCTTCCTGGTGCTGAGGAAGATTCGTCAACGCGTTGATCACCTTCACAAGGTGGTCAAAAAATCCACCCCTGGCTTCGACAAGCTCGCCCCCCTTGGCAAGGCAAAAGCCGTCGAAACGATCTTGACCCCGCTCGTGGGACGCCAGGCCAACGGCGCGCCGCTGGTCACGCTGCCGGCCGGTCATGGGCTGAACAACTTCGACTACAAGGCCGATGCCACGGGCCAACAATGCCCGTTCCAGTCGCACGTGCGTCGCACCAACCCGCGCACCGGTCCGGGGGTGCCACGCATCTTGCGCCGCGGCATGTCGTATGGGCCGCGCAGCCCCGACCCCAAAGTCGAGCGCGGCACCTATTTCATGGCGTATTGCGCGAGCATTGCCGAGCAGTTCGAGATCGTTCAGCGCTGGATGACAGGCGGCAACAGCAGCGGCCTGCTGTCCACCCACAGCGACCCGCTCCTGGGCGTGCCGCAGAGCGGAGAGAAGCGCAAATTCCACTACCTCGACGCGTCAGGCAAAGCCGCGGTGATCGACCTCGGCGACAAGCCGCTGACGGAGTTGCAATGGGGCCTGTACCTGTTCGTGCCGTCCAAGCAGGCGCTTTCGGCCCTGGTGGCGCCCACGCAGCGCCCGCAACGCGTTCCCCAAGTCGGCGGTGGGCGCGAGACCTCGCCCAAGCCCGATCCGTTCGACACCTGGAAGCGCCTGCTCGAAGACCCCGAGGAGCGCGACAAGACCTACCGCCACCTGAGGCAGGGCCACCCCACGCCCCCCACCACCACAACGCCTTACGGCACCGTGGTCGCGAGCGAAGCCGAGGCCCTGGAGGTGCTGCAAGACAGCGGTGGCAAGCACTCGGTGTGCGGTTACGGGCGTCGGATGGAAGAGTCCATCGGGCTGGGCTACCTCGGCCTCGACCGCGGGCCAGCCTATGCGGCGCAGGCGGGGGTCAACGCCATCCTGGCCAGCGTCAGTGCCGAGCAGGCGTTCAATGAAACGGTGGCCATCACCACCTTGGTGATCGGCGCGGTTCGCAAGGCCGCGCTGCAAGCGCTGCCCAACAGCCCCGAAATCCCGCTCAACTTCGTCGAGCTGAGCGAGCGAGTGCTGGGCCTGCTCTGCGCACGGTGGTTCGGCCTTCCCGACGCCAACCAGGCCTTCATGCAGCGGGGTTCACCTGCGACGCCTGGGTCAAAAGCGGTGTGCCCGCAAGACTTTTTCTCGGTGGCGCGCTTTCTGTTCTGGCCTCACCCCTCCGAGACCGAAGAGCAGGACGGGCAGGCGCATGGGAAACGGGTGCTGACGGCAGTCAAGAAGTTCATGGCCGCAGCGCGCCAGAACCCCGGCCTGTTGCCACCGCTTTCCAAACAGATCGCCGCTCACCTGGCGCCGCTGCGCGATCAAGACCGCTTCATCGTCGAGCGAACGCTGGCCGGTGTGATGCTCGGCTTCCCACCCACCGTGCACCAGAACTTTCTGCGCCTCATCAGAGGCTGGGTCGAACGCAAGGGCACACAAGCCCAGGTGTCGCTGTGGGATCTGCAGGCCGACCTGGTCGCGGCAGGCTCACCCATCGGCTACGAGGAAACCGCTGCGGTCCTGATGAGCCCGCTGTTCGAACAGATGCGCCGCGATCCGGCCCCCGAAATGATCTGGCGCGAAAAGCGCGGCGCCACCACCCAGGGCGGGAAAGAACCGGACAAGACCGTGGTCTGGCTCGCCGGCATCATGCGAGACCCCAAGGCGCACAACAGCATGATGTTTGGCGGGATGTACAAGACGAGCCCAGGCCAAGACTTTCAAGGTTTCGAGACCGCCCATGGTTGCCCCGGAACCGGCATGGCCATCGGCGTGCTGCTGGGCATGGTCAGTTCGATCTTGCGGGCCGGCACACTGCGGTCCACGCCGTCGTGGACCGTTGCGGCGCTGGTGGTTAAACCCGGCTGAGCAGCCGCGTGGCCTCGCACAGATGCCACGCCATCTGCATCCGCTCGAACTCCGGCATCACGCGGTCGAGCAGGAGCCGGGCGCGGGCCGCATCTCCGAGCGTGCAGGCCAGTTCGGCCTCGCACAACTGGGTCGATGCCACTTCGTGCGCCGAGCCCCGGCGCTGCGCCACCTTCATGGCCTGCGCGATGTAGAACAGAGTCCGCCCACTCTCCTGCTGCGAAGCGGCATCGCGGGCCAAGGCCCGATAGGCCGCGCACACGCCGATGAGATCGGCCCCACGCCCGCGCACGAGCGCCTTGGCCGCGTGGTGTCTGGCCTCTTGCCGCTGCCCCAGAGTGACGAGACCTTCGGCCAACCAGCCGTGGTTGAGCGAACGGAACAGACCACTCTCACGTGGCTCCAGCCAGGCGGTCGCCTGCTGCAGGCTCAGCAAGGCCTGAGGGTCTTGGGTGAGGCGCCATTGCGCGTAGGCCACGATGGCGCGGCCCATGCAAAACTGGAACAGGCTGCGCGTCTGCTCGGCCACATGCGTTGATTCGGCCGCCGCCTCGCCGGCTTCGAGCCAACGCCCTTGCCATACCAGCAGCGCCGCACGCCAACCCTGGATCGACGCGCGGATCTCATGCACGATCGGCCCCACGCCGGCATAGGCTTCGTCCAGGCATTCATGCGCGGCGGTGAAATGGCCCTGGTCGCCCAGCACCCACGAGCGGCAGACGAGTGAAAACGCCAGGCCCACGGCAGGGCGTGAACCGCTGCGGTGCCGGCGCTTGATGGCGATCGCCTCGTCGAGCAGAGGCAGGGCGGCGGCATAGTCGCAGGCGGCTGTTCGGGCCTGGCCGAGTGTGGCTCGGATCTGCACCGCGAGGGGGTCGGCGTCGAGGCCCTGCATGGCATCGAGCGCCAGTTCGCAATGGCGAATGGCCGCACGTGTTTCGCCCAGCCCGTAGTGGATGTAACCAAGCCAGTGCTCGGCACGGCCGATCGTCTTCGGATCGCCCACCTCATGGGCCAAGGCGACGGCACGGCGAAAGGTCTGCGTGTCGTGACGGTCGGCGTCGAAGACACACACCAGGCCGAGCTTGTCGGCAATGCGCAGCCAACGCACGCGCAGCGGCTCGGTGAGCTCGATCGCGTCCAGCGCAGCCAAGGCCGCGCGGTACTGGGCCTTCGCGCGGTCAAGGGCAGAAACGGCCACCGCTTTGTCACCCGCCATCTCGGCGTAATGGGCCGCGTCCATCTGGTGGCCACTGGCGCCGTAGTGGTAGGCCAGGGCCTCGTAGGCTTCGTTCTGCTGCCCCAGACGGCGTCGCAAGGCGTCGGCAATGCGCAAGTGCATGGCCTTGCGCGCACGCAACCCCACCGAATCGTAGATGACGTCACGTGTGATGCCGTGCTTGAAACGCAAGGTGCCCGGCACCTCCCCGGGAAAGATGAAATCCTCGGCGGCGAGGCCACGCACCAGCGGGTGATCTTCGGCGCAGCCCGTCAAGTCTTCCAGCAGCCATGTCGGCACCACGACACCGACCACCGCCGCTGTGCGAACCAGTTCGGCCTGCGCTTCGGACAGCCGGGCCACACGCGATTCGATCAAGACGTTGAGCCACGCGGCGCCACCATGCAGGCGCACGAGACGCCGGTCCATGTCTTCGTGTGCTGCCGAATGGCACAACTCTTCGATGAAGAGCTGGTTGCCGCCGGAATACCGGCTGATCTCGGCCGCCACGAACGGGTCGGCCTTGGGCAGAAGAATGTGGATCGACTGTGCGGCCTCTTGCTGCGAGAAAGGCTGCAGCTCGATCACGCGCGCCTCGTTCATCGTCGCGTCACCGGGCTCGATGCCTCGGGTGGCCACCAGCACGAACAGGGCGACCCCTTCCAGCGCCTGAAGAGCGGCCAGGACCTGGGTCGTTGCGGCGTCCACCCACTGCCAATCGTCGATAAAGAGCACCAGAGGGTCTCGCCGGACGAGGCGGGCAAACAAGGCCTTCACGGCGACCATGGTGCGTTCCGGGGTGGCAGGGCGCGGGTCCGCGCTCTTCTCGGGCACAACCGAAAGGGCCCGCAGCAGCTCCGGTCCATGATCTTGCAGGCCAATCTCGCTCAGGCACGACATGACAGCCTCGGAGGCAGCTGCGGCCGGCATGCCATGGGTCAAGCCGAAAAGGCTGCGCAACATCTGCAACAGCGGCTGCAACGGCTCTGCGCTGAGGTAGCTCTCGCAGTACCCCCGGAAGACAAGACAACCCCGTTGGGCCGCCGCGGCAAGAAACTCCTGTGCGAGACGGGTTTTGCCCACGCCAGCCGGTGCCACGGCTGCGACGTGGCGAACGGCGCCAGCCAGGCTCTCTTCAAGCAAGCCCGCCAGCAGCTCGAGTTCGGCCTGGCGCCCGATGAACGTCGGAAGCCCCCGTTGGGCCCGCGCCTCAAAGCGATTGCGAACCAGCGTGCGCCCAAGAATCGTGTAGGCCGCGATCGGCTTGTCACGGCCCGCAATCGGCAACAGCCGCCGCGGGCTGGTTTCGAAGAAACTGCTCTCCGGCCCCAGCGTTTCTTCGCTGACGATGATCTCGTCGCGCGCCGCCGCGTCAGACAGGCGGGACGCAATGTTCGGCACATTGCCCAGCAGCTCCAGGCGACCCAGCACCATGTCGCCTTGCTGCACCAGCACCAGGCCGGAATGAATTCCACTGTGCAGGCGAAGCTTGGGCCAGCGGCTGCCAAGCCCGTCCGGGCCGGTGTCGCGAATCAAGCTGTGAAGATCGAGCGCGGCTTCTGCAGCGCAGCGCCCGTCGCCTTCTCGCGGATGGGGGTAGCCAAAAACGGCCAGCATGCCATCGCCTTGGACGCGCACGATGCTGCCGCCATGTTTGGCAACGACGGCTTCATACAGGAGCCGCAAGCCGCCCAGAATCTCAGCGTAATCTTCCGCCTCCAGCGAGGCGCTCAGGGCGGTGGAGTCGCAAAGATCGCAGAAGAGCACCGTGAGATAACACCGCCGCCCGACGATCAGCGGGCGCGAGCCCTCACCCGGCAGGCGGCCCGCGTCCACGGGACTGGATTCCATTCGCTGAACTCCCTCGATGAAAGTCTTGCTTCCTTGTCAAGGAGGTATCTCACGAGGCCGTCAACAGTGTCAAGCAGCTCGCCCAAATGAAAACGGCTCCCACGCGGGGAGCCGTTTTTTGTTCTGGTGGCCTGGGGCGGAATCGAACCACCGACACGCGGATTTTCAATCCGCTGCTCTACCAACTGAGCTACCAGGCCTGTGTCACTTGACGTGAGCCGGCGATTATAGCCGCTCTCTTTGGCCTACTCTCCGGCGCCGGACCGCCCCAAGCCGGACGGCGCACCGTGGGGGCAGGAGCGCAGCGACTGGGGGCTCAGTTCCCGCCTGCGCCGCGCTTGTTGCGGGACAAATCCACGCCCAGCTGCTTGAGCTTGCGGTACAGGTGGGTGCGCTCCAGGCCGGTCTTTTCGGCCACACGGGTCATGCTGCCGTTTTCCTTGGCGAGGTGAAACTCGAAGTAGCTCTTCTCGAAGGCGTCGCGCGCCTCGCGCAGCGGGCGATCCAGCTCGAACAGCTGCTCGGGTTGCGGGCCCAGCACGAGCGGTGGCACCGGCAGCATGACGCCACCGGTCATCACAGATTCGACCGTCAGACTGGTTTCCATGCGCATTGGCTGGGCCGCAGGGTTGGCAGCGCGTGAGGCCGGTTTGGCGAGGGCCTGCTCCACCGCGCGCAGCAGTTTTTGCAGCGTGATCGGCTTTTCAAGAAAGGCGATGGCGCCCACCTTGGTGGCCTCGACCGCGGTGTCGATCGTGCCGTGTCCCGACATCATGATCACCGGCATGGTGAGCAGCGCCGCAGAGCCCCACTCCTTGAGCAAGGTGACGCCATCGACATCGGGCATCCAGATGTCCAGCAGCACGAGGTCGGGGCGCACTCGCTCACGAACCGCTCGGGCCTGGGCCGCGTTTTCGGCCAGCTCGACGCTGTGGCCTTCATCGGTCAGGATTTCTGACAGCAGGGCGCGAATACCCAGTTCGTCGTCGACAACAAGAATGGTGGCCATGAATCCTCAGTGCGCCCGTGCTTCGGCGTTTGCCATGACAGCGGGGGTGCTGTCTGCCGGCGCGAATTTTGAAAATGATAGC
>JACMKJ010000278.1 GCA_014380155.1 Rhizobacter sp.
AACCTGCCAGCTATCAACTCCACACGATGCTCATAGTCCGATCAAAGAGTCTGCTCGCACAGCGTCGGGTCTTGAGCGAGAGTTCAGTGGCCGATCACAACGGCAAATGCCGCCGCCGCGACAGCGACTGCCGAGGCCAGTAGCGCGACGCCACGCGATACACCTGCCCCACCGTGTGCGGTCGGTTGGGTGTCAACCAGACGCTGCAGGTCGTCATGGGCCATCGAAATCAAGGTCAACGAAATCATTGCTACTCCCGCGCGGCAAGTCACCGCAAAAGCCTTGATGGTGGATGCGGCCTGTCGCGGCAAGATTTCAGGCACGTTCCGATTCGTTTCGTTTGTTCAAACCGCGACGGTTGGTGCACGGCAAAGCGCTCGCGACCGACTCCGAACTGCTTCAGAAATGCAGGCGGTGCAGGCAAGCCCCTACGACGGTCAGCACGGCCACCCACCAGCGAGGAGAAGGCTCAAGCAGCATCGGCTCGCTGTGAAAGTCATGCGGCGAATCGGCATCGTGAACCGCTTGTCGCAAGAAGCCCGGATCCATCAATGCACCCACGGAAGACGGGGTGTAGTGAAGGTGATTGTGGTCATTGCCCATGGCTGTCTCCTTGGCTCCTGGCGGCCGACGCTCTGCAGTGAGCCGCGCATGCCACCTCGGGCAACCAGTGGGAAAGAGCGTATCAGGAATTCAGGTAAACTGTTTATACCGTATACGCCATTGATGGATTGACCATGACAACTACAGCCCAGGCCCGCAAGACCTCTGCTCCCGCCAAGGCCGCACAGGCGGCAAAAACCCTCCAACCGCCCGCAGCCAAGCGCGCATCGGTGGGTGCCAAGAAGCCCGCGCCTCCTGCAAAGAAGACTCCCGCAGCCCAGAATGGGTCAGCCGCCCTGCACAAGGGCAAGCCGAAGCTGGTGCGTGACAGCTTCACCATCCCGAAGTCCGAGTACCTGGTGCTTGAAGTGCTGAAAGTGCGTGCCGTGAAACTGACGCGACCCGCGAAAAAGAGCGAGCTTTTGCGCGCTGGCATCCAGGCGCTGAGCCAGATGACGGACAAGGCATTCCTGGCCGCGCTGGACAGCGTGCCGAGCCTCAAGACGGGCCGACCGAAAGGCGTGAAGTTGCCCAAGGACTCGACACCCCCGAGCCGCTGATCGACTCCATCGGGTTCATACGCGCTCCCTGAACCCGATGGCCCTCAGATCAGCCGAAGAAGAGCCGACCGTGCTCCTTCAGCACACAAAGCCCGCATCACTACGGCTGGCCTCAGAAGTTCAAGATTTGCCACCGCCTGTCCACAGGTTTGTCCCCTGCTTCAGTGGATAACTTCTGCGGCGGGCGATCGTTGACCCAGCCCGCCGTCAAAACGGTGCTGGCGCAGTCAGTCTTCGTCTTTCTCATCGTCGTCGCAGGCTTCGCCCGTCATCAACACCGGCAGCCGGATGCGCAGGAACTCGGTGTTGTCTGACGCAAGCTCGCGGCCGCCGCCGTACGGGAAGTTGTTGTCGTTCACCACCAGCAGGGTGCGGGCATCGAGCACCAGCAGGTTTTCGATGGTGACGTAGGGGAAGGTGAACACCGTGCTGCCGTCGCCGTTGAGGTCGTGCGGGTCGGCCAGGTTCATGAGGTCGACCAGTTCCAGCTTGCGGGCCACGCCGCCCTCGGCCACGTCTTCGATGTCGATCAGGTAGACCTTCTTGAACGGAACCGTGTTCGGTGTGGTCGCCGTGCCGCCATTGCGTTCCAGCACGATGAAGCGGCGGTCGTCGAGGGCGACCATGTCGCCGATGTTGGTGCCCTTGGCATCGAGCGGGTAGATGAAGCGGCGGCCGGTGTACTTCTCGCTGCTGATGTCGAATTCGTCGATGCGCAGGGTGCCGGCCGCGTCGCCGGTCACGGTGCGTTCGAGCAGGGTGTAGAGACGGGTGCGGCTCTTGTTGATGGCCATGCCCTCGAAGCCACCCGAGCTCGGCAGGTTGGCCACGGCCTTGCCGGCCACCACATCCTTGTGCTGCGGTGCGTAGACGCCGGGCATCGAGATCTCGCTGCGCAGCACGGTGCCCTTGGCGTCGGTCTTGATCAGGTAGGGGCCGAACTCGTCGCCGAACCAGTAGTGGCCGTTGCGGTCGCGGCGAATGGCTTCGATGTCGAAGTCGGCGCCGGTCAGCAGGCGGCCGGCGCGGATGCTCGCGTCGACCGGCGCATTGACAGGGTTGTTGTAGTAGTTGGCGTAGTCGGCCTGGATCGGCAGGCTCAGCTTGCGGTGGGCGTCGTTCAGCTGCAGGCGGGTGCGCGCGTCAAAGGCGCTGCGCTCGCGGCCGGATTGCCAGTCTGCGGGGCCGACCGCGCCAGCGCCGCCCTTGCGGGTGTGCCATTTCACTTCGACCGCGTAGGCGCGCAACAGCGCATCGGCCGAGTTGGCCTGAGCACCGAAGCCGTTGTCGACGAGGAAGCGAAACACGTTCTTGCGCGGGCCATCCAGCACGCCCGAAAAACCCTGCACCGGCTGGCGGTTGGCAAACGGCGGCAGGTTGCTGCCGTAGGGGTTGGGCCCGGCAAATTGGCCCGAGGTGGGGCCATCTGCAAAAGTGGCCGCCGGCATTTGGGCCCAGCCGGTGAGCACTTGGGCCTGCACGGTGTGGGTGCACAGGAGTGCGGCGGCGAGCGGGATCAGGGCGGTCAACAGACGGGGCGTCAGGCGCATGGCTTTCCTCTAAGGTGCGATGGAAGGATCGCCTCTGATCTTGTAGGGCGCAGGTGACACGCCGGTGTCAACTCGTCGGCGCGCCATGCTCCGAACGCATCAGCCTTGCCGCTGTCGCTACTTCAGCTTGAGCACCTCGGCCACGTCGTCCCACGACACGTACTTGAAGTTTTGCGGGCCGCTCGGCAGCTGCTTGAAGCCGTCCTGCACCACCAGCAGGCCGCGCTCGAAGCCGGGGCCGAACGAGGCCGAGCTGACGTCGAGCCCGTCGGTCTCAGAGACACCGTCGATGCGCGCGTCTAGGTTCATACCGATGCGAAACGCGCCACGCACACGATAAGGCGGCGCCGCGTCGAGCACCACGAAGCTGTTGTTGCCTTGGCTCGAGACCACCAGCCAGCTTTGTGTGGCACCCCTGTACAAGCCCATGCCTTCCACGTCGGCGTGCAACAAGCCACCCACCGGCAGCACGAGCTGCGGTTTGGCGGTGCTGCGTGCGTCGGTCGGCAGGGCCCACACGCCGCGCTTTTCTTCACCCAGGAAAACCTGCCGGGCTTCATCGTCGGCCACACAACCTTCGGGTTGGGAAGCGAGCTTGAACTCGCGCAGCTTCGCTCCCACGACCTCGTCACCACGTCGCTCCACGCGCAGCTGTTGATACGCGCCGCTCTTGTCGTTGACGAACACCTCCAACGCGCCCGCCGGGTTGCGGTGCAGGCAGATGCCGTAGATGTCGTTGAATCCAGTGGGCAGCCGGGCCAGCTCGCTCAGCTCGCCTTCGGCGCCGATGCGCCATAGCAGCACGGTGTTGTCGTCGCGCTGCGTGGCGGCGGCAATGTCGATGCGTTCGTTGCCGAGCAACACCGCTTGCCGCAGGTCGACATTGTTGACACGGCCCACCGGCAGAAACTGGCGCTCGCGGCCGAGCAGGTCATACACCGCGAGGCCGCGCTTCTTGTCGGTGGCCAGCACCAGCGAGCGGGTTGCATCGGTCGCATGCCGCCAGATGGCGGGGTCGTCGGCGGCGTCACCAAACTGCGCCACCGGGGCCGTCTGCACACGCGGCTTCACCACCGGCAGTGCGGGCTGCAACTCGCTGGCCTTTGCCAGCGGGCGAGGTACTGCTTGCGCCGACCAGCGGCCCGCACGGTCATCACGCACGGCCAGTTGCCAACCACCGGCCGTGGGCCAGGCCGCGACGCTGTCTGGGTCTGATGTCGCAGGCAGGCGCTGCGAGGCCGTCTGCCGCCACGCGCTGCGCTTGTGCTGCATGAACAGCAGCCGCCCCGCATCGGCATCGGCCACGACGACGCCGCCGGGCAACACCGCGAGCGGCCCGCCTGCTTGGCGCAGCGGTCCATGGGGCCGCAGCAACAAGACCGGCTCGCGCGTGGGGCTGCCTTCGGGGTCGGCGCGGTGCGCCCACACGCCGTCGGGTCCGCTGACGAAGAGCTGAGCCGTGGCGTCGTCGACGCGGCAACTTTCCGCCTGGGGGCTCACCGCGAGGCGGCGCACCAACTGGGCGCCGTCGCCGTGCAACACCCACTGTTGCGCCAGCCCGTCCTTGCCGATCACGAAGCCGTGGTCGTGGCCCTGTGGGTCGCGGTAGAGGCACAAGGCCGACACCGCGCCCGTGCTGTCGGGCAAGGGGTCGAGCACACGCCAGGTGTTGCGGGTGAGGTCGATGCGCAGTGGCAGCACCCGCTCGGTGTTCGAGTCGAGCAGCATTGCGGTGGCGCTGCCGTTGCCGGCGCGCAGGTCGAGCAGCTCGCCACGCAGCGGCAGCTGCTGGTGCGATTGGCCGTCGGCACCGATCAGCGCCAGGCCCTTTTTGCCGAGCACCAACCAGGCGCCGCCGGGCAGGGCGGCGAACTCGGTAGCGCCGGCCGATGCCGCTGGCAGCGAGGTCGCTGCAGCCGCGTTGGCGGCCGATGCGGCCAGCAGCAGGCCAGCCAGGACGTTGAACAAGGGATGGTGGGTCAATGCGCTCATTCCAGGGTGTACTTCAGGCTCAGGCGGTAGCTGCGACCGTAAGTCTCCCATTGCGCGTTGCGCTGGGAGCTGCCGGCGTAGACGTAGTACTTCGCGTCGTTCAGGTTCTGCACGTCGAAAGAGATCTGCAAGGACTTGCTCAGCGCATAACGCGCCGACAGGTCGAACTGTGTTTGTGCGTCGACGTAGAGGTCGCGGTTGGCATCCAGCACATCGCTCACTTCAAGCAGGTAGCGCGACTTGTAGTTGCCCGCCAGGCGCAGGCTCCACACCGGCGTCTCGTAGCCGAGCACCAGGTTCAGCACCCGCTTCGACTGGCTGGGCAAGGGAATGCTTCGCGAGGCCGTGCCGCCGGTGTCGGCATCGAAGCGGGCGATGTCGGCATCAGAGTGCGAGAAGGTTGCGTTGGCCGACACCAGCAGGCCGTTCCACGGCGCCGGCAGCGAGCGCAGGCTCTGTGAATAGGCCAGCTCCAGGCCCGAGACGCGCGCGCGGTCGCCGTTGGCAAAGGTGACGGCTTCGTCGAACGCTGCCCACGGCCCGGTGCCTGCGACATCGGTTTGGTAGACGAAGTTGCGAATGCGCTTGTGGAAGGCATAGGCCGACACCGCGCCCGCATAGCCGAGCCGGCGCTCCACACCGAAGTCGAGGTTGGCCGACTTCAGGGGCACGAGGTTGGGGTTGCCGAACTGGGCTTCGTCGCCGTCAATGGCGAAGCCCGGTGCGAGCTGGCCGAAGGTGGGGCGCACCACCGAGTTCGACCACGCGGCGCGCACCGTCGTGTCGGTGTCGAGGTCGCGCCGCAGGTGCAGGCCCGGCAGCCAGTGGCGGTGTTGGGTTTGCACCGAGGTGTCGCTGAACACACCGTCTGTCACGCCGGTGCCGTCGGCGCGCAGGCGTGTGCCTTCGTAGCGCACGCCGGCCAGCACGCGCCAGCGGCTGACTTCAAAGCTGCCTTGAACATAAGCCGCGTCGATGTTCTCGCGCATGCGGAAGTTGTTGATGCGCGATTCTTGCTCGTCGACAAAACCGCTCAGGTCGAGCCCCTGATAGATGGCGTGAATCGGCGCGGCACTCAGGCTTGGGCCAAAGTTGCCCAGCGGGTAATTCACGTCGGGCCCCTGGTAGTTGACCAGGCCCAGCTGCGCGGGCGACAGCGAGAAGGGAGCGTCTTCAAAGTCTTCCAGCACCCAGGTGGTCTGCTCGTTGGTCTTGGTGCGGCGGCTGGCCTTGGCACCAAACTTCAGCTCGCCGGGCGCGCCGAAGAGCTGGGTCTGGCGCGTCAGGTCGAAGCGCAGGTTGTGCTCGCGGTCTTTGGCAAGCGTGCGCTCGAGTTCGATCTCGCTCAGCGCATACGGCGCAGGGCTGTTGATCGCGTCGGGCCCGATCAGGCGCGGCTTGCGCGAGTCGCTGAAGCCCACACCGGAGAAGTCGCCCCCTTCGAAGGTCGCGCCGGCCATGTGCTGGGGCGTGTTTTCCTTCGAGCGGCTGAGGCCGGCGGCCACGCCGAGCGTCCAGTCGTTGAACTGCTGGTCGGTGCCGATCGTGAGCGAGAGGATGCGCTGCGTTTCCTTGCGGTCTTTCAGCTCGCGCGTGCTTTCGGCGTCACCCAGCGTGCCTTCGGTTTGTGGGTCGGCAAATTCGACGATGTGCGCCTGGCGCGTCTCCTTGTCGCTGAAGCGGCTGACCATCGAGCGCAGGTAGTAGCTGCTGCCCGCTTGCGGGCGCAGCTCGAGGTTGATGGCCGCACCGGCACGTTCACGCGTGATGCCGTAGTCGCGGCGCTCGAATTCTTCCAGCGCGTCGCCGTCCCAGGCGCCGCCGGTTTCGGTATTGTCCGAGCCGAAGCGGCGGCGTTCGCCGTTCAGGCCCACGGCCACGCCCAGCTTGCCGTCCATGAAACGGTTGCTCCACACCAGCGAGCCGAAGGGGCTGGTCTGCGTGGTGTTGCTGTTGTGGCCGGCGCCGAGCTCGGCGGAGAACAGCGATCCCTTGCGGTCGAAGGCCGACAGCGACTTGATGTCGATGGTGCCGCCCAGCGAGTTGGCGTCCATGTCGGGGGTGAGCGTCTTGGTGACTTCGAGCGCGCCGATCAGCGAAGACGGCAACACGTCGAGCATCACCGCGCGGCGGTCGCGCTCGGGTGAGGGCACCAGGCTGCCGTTGATGGTGACGGCGTTCAGGTCGGGCCCGAGGCCACGCACACGCACGTAGCGGCCTTCGCCCTGGTCCCGCTCGATCGACACGCCCGGCACACGTTGCAAGGCCTCGGCGGCGTTCTTGTCGGGCAGGCGGCCAATGCCGTCGCTGCGCACCACGCTGATGATGTTGTCGGCGGCCTGCTGGTCGGCCAGTGCACGGTCGGTGGCAGCGGCCTGGCCGGTGATCACCACACGTTCGAGTTGGGTGGCGGGCGGGGTGCTCGGCGCCGATGCCGGTGCCGAGGGCGGCACGGGGTTCTGCGCCCGTGCTGCAAACGAACTGACGGCCAAAGCCGCGGCGCTGGCCAGCAGCGTGAGCGAAAGGCGGCGAGGGGGTGAGTGGGGGCGTGTCATCAAGGGCTCCAAAAGCAGTCGCATGTCGGCTGTGCGGGCTGTCTGGCGCCGCGAAGTGAGCGAATGTGGAGGGCGCGTGTGTCCGATCCGTGACGTGCTCGCGCGGCCGGGCCCTCCGGCCCGTGTTCAAGGCCTATCGGCACATGCCTGTGAGCCGATTCGACCCCCCGGCTGCGGGCCGACCGGCACTCGGTGTGGCGAGCGCGCCCAGGTGAGGCTACGTTGCGTTGCGAGCCGATCCGACCCCGGGCCTCAAAACGACAGCTGGCGATGCCACGCAACTGTCACATTCGCCACCTAAGGTGCTCGCTCATCCTTCTTGTGGCCGTCTTTTGCAGCCGGTACCGATGCCTGTTTCAAACCGCCTCATCTTGCTCGCCTTCGTGTCCTTGAGCTGCCTGGAGCTGCTGCTGTTCAGCTCATTCGGCGTGCTCAAGCCTGGCGAGCACTGGAAGCCGCTCGACATCGCCGGAGAAGGTGGCACCGCGCTCATGGCCACCTGCTGGATGGCCATCGTGCTCGGCAGCCGACCGGCCGGCCGCGTGACCTTGCTGCTTGCGGTGGGACTCGCCGCGGTGGCGCTCGGTGCCTGGGCCGATTGCCTCGACGAGTTTTTCACCGTCACCTCGGCCCTGCGTTTCGACAAGTGGCTCGAATCGGCGCTCACACCGCTGGGCATGTTGCTGGTGACGGCCGGCATCATGGCCTGGCGCACCGAGCAGCTGCAGTTGTCAGAGCACATGCAGCGCCGCGAGCGCCTGTTCCGCGAGCACCGTGCCTTCGACCGCATCACCCAGCTGGCCGACGCGCATTACCTGCGCCAGCAGATGGCCCTGGAGCGCGCGGCCGGCCAGCCCGGCTCGCTGGTGCTGCTGGAGCTGGCGGGCTTTCAGGACCTGCAGCGCGCCCACGGCAAACGCGAAGCCGACCGCATGTTGCAGGCCGTCACGCACCAGCTGCTGCTCAACCTGCGCAACCAAGATTTGTTGTGTCGTTATGCTGGCGAGCGCCTCGCCGTGCTGTTGCCAGGCAGCTCGCTGGTGGCCGCTGAACGTGTGGCGCGGCACCTGCAGCAGATGGTGGGCCTGACCCACTTTCACACCGGCGACGGCGAAGCCCGCGCGTCGCTCCAGCTGCTGAGCGCGTGTGCCGAGCTTGACGACGAGCCCGACGCCGTGCTGGCGCGGCTCAACCAAGCGCTCGAAGGCACGGCCACGCATGCCGGCGTTGCGCTGGCGACCTGAGCACCCCAGCGCAGCGATGGACAGCGTCTACGACATCGGCACGCCGCTCATCGCGGCGCAGCACCAGCCTGCGCTGTTGTTCGACCACTTGCACAGCCTCGATGTGGATGCCAGCGCCGTGCTGGGCGCCAGGAGCCTGCGGCAGCCGCTGAGCCCGGCGCAGTACCTCGCGCTGCTGCGCCAGACCGCTGCTCACCTCAACAGCCCCGACACCAGCTTCATGCTCGGCCAACAGGCGCTGCCCGGTCACTATGGCGCGGCCAGCCACGCGCTGCTGCGCGCGCCCACCTTGCGCCATGCGCTGGCGCTGCTGGCGGCGCACCCGGCGCGTTTGTCGCCGCTGCTCGCGCCGCACTTTGTCGAAGAAGAACAGCACGCCGTGCTGTACTGGACCGACGCCTGCGGTGCCGGCTCGTTGCGCCCGTTCCTCGTCGAGATGCACATGAGCGCCGTGGCCGCGCTGTGCCAGTGGCTGGCCGGGGCGCGCCTGCCCTGGCGCTTCTGCTTCAACCGCACCGCGCCGCGCCACACCGAGCAGCACCAGGTGCACCTGGGCACGCGGCTGCAGTTCGGCTGCCAGATCGACGCCATGCTGATCGCCCCCGAG
>JACMKJ010000279.1 GCA_014380155.1 Rhizobacter sp.
AGTCGTCGCTGATGTACTTGAAGACGCTGGCCTTGCCGAAGGCCATGGCGATGCCCAGCACGAACATCAGGATCGTGAAGGTGTAGACGTTCAGGCCGATGTGGAAGGTTTTGGGGCCGTTCACCGTGAGCACGGTGAAGTCGGTCTGCGGATAGCTCAGCAGGAACAGGCAGATCCAGCAGACCCACATGACCCACCAGGTCACGCTGTGCGCGCCGTACTTGTCAGACAGCCAGCCGCCCACTGCGCGCAGCACGCCGCCGGGCAGCGAGAAGCAGGCCGCCAGCAAGGCCGCCGCGCGGATATCGAGACCGAACTCGCCCACGTAGTACTGCACCATCCACAGGGAGAGCGCCACGTAGCCACCGAACACGATGCTGTAGTACTGGCAGTACTTGAGCACCTTCGGATCCTTGAGCACCTTCATCTGGTCCATGAACGTCACGTTGCTCGGCACCAGGTGAGCCGGGTCGCTGTAGCTGAACATCCAGAACAGCACCAGGGTGCCGAGCATGATGGCCGCGTACACCTGCGGCACCATGGCCCAGCCGAAGGCCACCAAAAGGGCCGGTGCCACGAACTTGTTGACGGCTGCGCCCGAGTTGCCGGCGCCGTAGATGCCCATCGCAAAGCCTTGCTGGTTCTTGGGGAACCAGCGCGCCACATATGGCGTGCCCACCGAGAACGAGCCGCCGGCCAGGCCGACGAACAGGCCAATCACGATGAAGTGCCAGTAGGCGGTGGCGTAGCTCATCATCCAGATGGCCGGCACGGTGCACGCCATCAACACGGCCATCACGATGCGCCCGCCGTAGCGGTCGGTCCAGATGCCCAGCGGCACACGGATCAGCGAACCGGTGAGTACCGGTGTGGCCATGAGCAGCCCGAATTCGGTGGAGTTGAGCCCCAGCGTTTTCTTGATCGGGATGCCGATCACGCCGAACATCATCCACACCATGAAGCACACGGTGAATGCCAACGTACTGACGATCAGCACCGCCAGGCCCTGCCCTTTCTTGGTCATTCGAACCTTCCTTCGCTTTTCATCGAGCCACTGTAGAAAGCAGAAAGGTTCGGCGGCATCCCTCCGTCGGGGTCAGCGTGGCCTGCGAAAGAACTAGGCTTGGGCGGCGTGCCATCGTTCTGAAGAACGAGGGGCACCGCAAAATGCTTCGCGCTTGCGCTGGATCAAGCTCGCGGGCGCAACGGCTATGCTCCGCTGCCCACAGAGGGACTTGCCTTCGATGACAACCCGAACCACCCCGCCAGCCCCCGCGCGCGCCAAGCGCATGTCGCCCGAGGCCCGGCGCGAGCAGATCCTCGACAGCGCGGTCGTCTACATCGTCGAGCGCGGCCTGTCGACCTTCACACTGGAAAACGTGGCCGTGCAGGCCGGCGTGAGCAAGCCGCTGGTCTACAAATATTTCGCCAAGCGCGAAGACCTGCTCAAGGCCTTGCTGGAACGCGAATACGTGTACCTGGGCGCCCACCGGCTCGACGAGCTGCCCAAAGACGTGCCGCTGGAGCCCTTGATCCGCGCTTCCAACAAGCGTGCGTTCGACTATCTCTACGAGCGCGGCCCCATCATCCGGCTGCTGGCCAGCGACCGCGCGGTGGCGGGGCTGGTGCACGAGCGCGAGCGCGACGAGCGCAGCGCCATCACCGAGCACTTCATCAAGCGGCTGATGAAGGCCTATGGCGTGCCGAAAGACGTGGCGCTGATCTGCTCGGTGATGACGGTCAATGCGCCCATCCTGTCGTCGCGCGCACTCAAGCGAGCGGGTATCAGCGCCGAACGCGCCGCCCAGGTGTGGAGTGATTTCGCCATGGGCGGCTGGGCTGCACTGCAGGCGCACAACGACGCGGCTTCTTCAGAAGCCAAAGCCTCCAAGGCCAAGCGCCCCAGAGCCCGCAAATAGCCGACCGGCTCTGTCCGGCAGGAGATTTCGCCGCCCTGCCCTCGGGTTCACCCTGAGCCGCGCTATTACACAATAGTTATACTAAGTTTTGCCCTCTGCCCCGGCAACCACCCCACTGCAGACCCAGGAGACATGCATGACCTACGCCGCCAACCGTGAATATTGCGACGCCGACAGCCACATCATGGAAACCGTCGACTGGATCAGCCGACACACCGACCCGCATCTCCTGGCCAAGATGCCGCCGCTCAACCTGTCGAAGTCGGCCACCAACAGCCACGAGTTCATCAACGAAGAAGTTGCCAAGCAGAAGCTGCGCGCCGAGCGCGGCGAAACCGCCAGCGACGTGGTGCATGGCCTGAAAGGCTGGCGCGCCCACGGCGCCTTCGACAGCGCCGAGCGCAAGGTGGCGCTCGACGACCTGGGCTTCAAGCGGCAACTGGTGTTCTCCACCTTCTCGGCCGGCCAGTACCTGCAGCACGAAGACATGGACGTGCGCTACGGCGGCGTGCGCGCGCACAACCGCGCCATGGCCGAGTTCTGCGGCGGTGACGAGCGGCTCATCGCGGTCGGTCAACTCTCGCTGGTCGACCCGAAGCGTTGTGTTGAAGAAATGAAAGAAGGCGTGCGCCTGGGCTGCGGCGCATTCTGGATTCCCGGCATGCCGGCGGGCGACAAATCACCCGGCCACCCCGATCTCGACATCGTGTGGCAGGCCTTCTGCGACCTCGGTGTGCCCTTCATGCTGCACGTGGGCCCCAACAGCAAGACGAAGCTGCCCGAGTACGAACGCAACGGCAAGCCCAAGCCCAAAGACATCACCGGTGCCGAAGATGGCGAAAACCTGCGTGTGCGCGACTTCATGGTGCTGTCGATCGCGCCCCAGCAATTCCTCACCGCGCTGGTGTTCGATGGCGTGTTCGACCGTTTCCCCAAACTGCGCGGCGGCGTGATCGAGCTCGGCGCCGGTTGGGTGCCCGAGTTTTTGCGCATGCTCGACCTGAGCCAGCGCATCTTCAAGAAGGGTGACCCCACACTGGCCGCGATGCCGATGAAAGCGTCGGAATACATTCGCCGCGCGGTGAAGTTCACACCCTTCGCCGGCGAAGACGTGGGCCGCATGATCCGCGACGCCGGGCCAGAGTTGTTCCTGTTTTCCAGCGACTACCCTCACCCCGAAGGCACCGACGACCCCATCGGCCGCTTCGAGCGCACCTTCACCGGCATCGACGAAGCCGCCAAGGAGATGTTCTACAACACCAACTTTCAGGCGATGATGGCCGTGCCAGCCTGAGGCTGTCTCTAACCCCCTGAACTTCACCGCCTTCTAGGATCACCATGACCGGCCTGCTGACCGACCGCCTGCAACGCATCACCACCCACCTTCAAGAGCACTACATCACGCCAGGCAAGCTGGTCGGCTGCCAGACCCTGGTGGCCCAACACGGCAAAGTGGCGTACAGCAGCGCGCTCGGCCGCATGGACCGCGAGCGCGACAAGCCGATGCGCGAAGACACCATCTTCCGCATCTACTCGATGACCAAGCCGATCACCTCGGTGGCGTTGATGAGCTTGTACGAGCAGGGGCACTTTCAGCTCAACGACCCGGTGAGCAAGGTGATTCCCGAGTGGCGCGACCAGCAGGTCTATGTGTCGGGCGATGCGCACTCCATGCAAACCAAGGCGCCCGCTCGCCCGGTGACGTTTCGCCATGTGCTGAACCACAGCGGCGGCCTCACCTACGGCGGTGGGCTCAACCCACCCGGCAGCCCCGTGCACCCGGTGGACGCGGTCTACGCCAAACTCGGACTCGCCCGCGGCGGGCGCGAAGACCTGGCCACCTTCGTGCGCAAGATGGGCCAGGTGCCGCTGCGCTACGAGCCGGGCGAGCGCTGGATGTATTCGTTCTCGACCGACGTGTGCGGCTACCTGGTGCAGGCCTTGTCGGGCATGCCGTTCGAAGACTATCTGCAAAAGCACATCTTCGATCCGCTGGGCATGAGGGACACCGCCTTCAGCATCGCGCCCGACAAGATCGACCGCTTCGCCGCGAATTACGTGCGCAAGGAAGACAAGACCCTCGCGGTCATGGACGACCCGCACAAGAGCACGTATGCCAAGCCGCCCGTCTTCGTGTCGGGCGGCGGCGGGCTGGTGAGCACCATGGCCGACTACCACCGCTTCTGCGAGATGCTGCGCCGTGGCGGCGAGCTCGACGGTGCGCGCATCCTCGGCCCCCGCACGCTCAGGCTGATGGCGCAAAACCACCTGCCCGGCGGGCGCGACCTCACGCAGCTGGCTCTGGGTTCGTTCTCTGAAACCGCCAACGAAGGCATCGGCTTCGGGTTGGGCTTTGCCACCACCCTCGGCGAAGTTGCCGCCGGCGGTTATGGCGCGGGCGACTTTTACTGGGGCGGCATGGCCTCCACCATCTTCTGGGTCGACCCGGTCGAAGACCTGGTGGTGATCTTCATGACGCAGCTGGTGCCCTCGGGCACCTTCAACATCCGCAGCCAGCTCAAGAGCCTGATCTATTCGGCCCTGGTCGACTGACTGAGCGTCAAACGCCCATGCCGTGCGCAGCGGCGATCACGGCGGCATTGACGCGTGAGCCCACATCGAGCTTGCGCAGCACATGCTGCACGTGGATTTTCACGGTGGTCTCGGCAATGCCGAGGTCGCGTGCGATCTCCTTGTTGCTGGCGCCGCAGGCAATGCCACGCAAGATGTCGCGCTCACGTGGAGACAACTGCGCCAGCGGAGAAACGGCTTCTGTCACCGCGGGTGCGGCCATGCCCCGATAGGCGGCTATCAGCTTGCCCGTCATTTCGGGCGCCACCGTGCTTTCGCCTCGCATGACCCGCCGGATGGCCTGGGCCAGCGCGTCACCTTCGATGGTTTTGAGCAGGTAGCCGCTCGCGCCGGCGTTGAGCGCTGCGGCCAGGTCGCGCTCGTCTTCGCTCACCGTCAGCATCACCACACGCGCCGCTGGCGCGGCTTCGCGCAAGGCCGGCAGCACGTCCACGCCGTTGACGCCGGGCAAGTGGTTGTCGAGCAGGATCACGTCGGGCTGAAGCTCTTGCGCACGGCGCAGCGCCTCGCCAGCGTCGGCGGCGTCGCCCACCGTCTGGAACTGCGGCTCGCGCGACAGCAAGGCAATCAGGCCACGGCGAAACAGCGTGTGGTCGTCGACCACCAGAATGCGAATCGGTGTTTCCTGGTTCATGGCGTGGCGAACTCCAGCGCCGACAAGGGCTGTGGCGCTGCCGCCAATGCGGGCAGGCTCAGCGTGACCGCAGTCCCGCCGCCCGGGCGCGAAGCCACGTGCAACTCCGCCCCGATGCGCTGGGCGCGCTCGCTCATGATGCGCAGGCCCACATGGGTCTCGCCACCGCTCGGGCCGTCGGTGGCAAAACCGCGCCCGTCATCACGCACCTCGAAGCGCCAAGCCGGGTGCTGCTGCACGTCGAGCCACACCTGGCTGGCCTGCGCATGCTTGCGCACGTTTGACAAGGCCTCCTGCACGATGTGCAGCACCTGCACCTGCAGGTCGGGTGACAAGGGCATGCCATTGCCATGCATGGCCAAATGGGTGTGGATGCCGCTCTGGTGTTCGAACTTGCGAAGCGTGGTGGCCAACGCAGGCTCGATGTCTTCGGTGTTGGTGCGGGTGCGAAAGTGCATCAACAGCTCGCGCACGTCGCCGTAGCTTTCACGCACGCCGACGTCGATCTCGGCCAGTGTCTTGTCCACCGAGACCTTGTCACCGCTGGCCAGCGCATCACGCATCAGCTGCACCTGGATCTTCAGGAACGCGAGCGACTGCGCGATCGAGTCGTGCAACTCGCGTGCGATGAAGGTGCGCTCCTGGGCCACCGCAGCCTCTTTGGCGAGCGCGCTCAGGCGCAGGTTTTCCATGCCGGAGGCCAGGTGCGCCGTCAGGGCCTCCAGCAGTGAGCGTTCGGCTTCAGACGGTGTGACGAGTGCGTGATAAAACAAATTCAACTCGCCCATCAAACGCTCATGCAGGCGAATAGGCACCGAGACCACCGCTTCATAGCCCGCATGCGCGCAGTGCTTCATGGCAGACAACTTCATGCTGCGAATGGGGATCACCCGGGTGCCGTTGGGCGCCTCGGGCGCGCCGCAGTGGCAGTCGCCCGCCATCACGCACAACTCGCCTTCGCGCATGGCCTCGGGCAGGCCCAGGCTCGCCAGCAGCAGGTAGCGGCGGTTGGATTCGTCAGACCAGCGCAGCGCCACGCCGTCGGCGTGCGCCACGCGGCCCACGCGCTGTGTGAAGCCGTCGGCCAGCTCTTGCAGGCTGGTGGCGTTGGCGACCAGGTTGGTCACGTCGTACAGCGCTTCCATGCGTTCGCGCTTTTCTTCGAGCAAGGCGGTCTTCTCGGCCACCTTGGCCTCCAGCCCGCGGTACATCGACTGCAGGTGTTCGGCCATGCGGTTGAAGCCCTCGGCGAGCGCGCCGAACTCGTCGCTGCGCTGCAAGTCGACGCGGGCGCTGAAATCTCCATGCTTGATCTCGTCGGTGGCGTTTTTTAGCAACCGCACCGGTTCAAGCACCAGCACGTAGCCGATGTACAGCAACACCGACGCGCCCAGTACCGCGAGCGCCATGGCAGCGAGTTCCAGCAGATGCAACTGACGTGTCCAGTGCGACATGGTGGCTTCGATCACAGACACGAAGGCGTCGATGTGCTCGCTGAAGCGGGCCGCCTCTTCAGGCAGGACCTGCACCGAGCTCATCGGCACACGCGTCCAACGTTGCTGAAAGGCCGCCCAGTCGTTCTCGACGCTGGCAAAGCGTGCGTGAACCTCGTCGTCCCAGGGCACGAACAGCGGCCTTTCGGGGTCGCCCTGGCGCAGCATGGCAAGGCTCGCATCGAAGGATTCAATCTGACGCGCGAGCGCCTGCGTGTCGCCCGTGCTCACCGAGAGAGACATGCGGTACGCCTGCATGCGCATGCGCCCGGCTTCGTTCACGGCCGCGGCCCCACCGTCGAGCTGCCACGACACCCACAAGGTCAAGGCCATCAGCAGCAGCGACACCAGCAGGAACGGTGTGGCCGCGAGCGCAAGGCGTGCCCCGAGGCTCCAGTGCTTGTTCATGGGCGCACTGTATTCAGGTAGGCGCTGCGGCGCTTGATGCAAGTCAAGCCGCAGGGCACCCACCCCTGTACCGTCGGAAGCCTAAACTGTGATTCACCCCCACTACAGAGGCGCAGCGCCATGAAAATCCTGTTGGCTGTCGACGGCAGTTCCTACACCAAACGCATGCTGGCCTACTTGGCCACGCACCATGAGCTGATCACCCCCAGCAGTGAATTCAGCGTGATCACCGCGGTGACGTCGGTTCCACCTCACGTCACAGGTTTCATCGACAAGGCCACCCTGCAGCAGTACTACCACGATGAAGCCGAGGCCGTGCTCAAACCGGTGCGTGCCTTCGCTGAACAGAACAAGTGGAAGCCAACGTTCATCTCCAGCGTGGGCAACGCGGCCGACATGATCGCCAAGGCCGCCACCGAGGGCAAGTTTGACTTGCTCATCATGGGTTCGCACGGGCACTCTGCGCTGGGCTCGCTGGTCATGGGCTCGGTTACCTCGCGCGTGATGGCGAAATGCGGCACGCCGGTCTTGATCGTGCGATAGCCAATCACCCCACCACCACTATTAAGTCGGCATGGTTGAACTTGAATCCCCGTTTCAATTTGATTGCCACCGACTCAATAACACCGCCCACCAACACCTGGAACCCCACCATGAGCCCACTCAAAAGCATTCTGCTGCACCTTGACGCTTCACCGCGCAGCGCTGTTCGCATGGGCGTGGCTCGCCAGTTGGCGCGGCGCCACGAGGCAGTGGTCAACGGTTTGTTCGCGGTGACATCCAACTTCGTCGAGATGCCCTTCGCTGTGGCCGAAAGTTCCCAGGCTGGCGAGATCGTGCTCAAGCTCGATACCGAGCGGCGCGAGCGCGCATTGGCCCTGTTTCAAAGTGCCTCGCAAGGCGCGGGTGCGGCGGTGAACTGGAGCGAGCTCGGCACCGAGCCGGTCATCTGGGGCTTTACCCAGCAGGCGTTCTACGCCGATCTGCTGGTGCTGAGCCAATACGAAGTTGGTGGCCCGGGAGCACGCGATGTGCCGGCCGATTTTGTGCAATCGGTGGTGCTCGGCAGCGGCAAGCCCGCGCTGGTCGTGCCGTATGCCGGCGAGGTGAAGACCGTCGGCCAGAACATCCTCGTGGCCTGGAGCGCGAGCCGCGAATCGGCGCGTGCGCTCCAAGCCGCGCTGCCCTTGCTGCAAACCGCGCAGCAGGTTCATGTTGTGGCCTGGAGCGAGCAACAAAACGCGCCTCAGGGGGCCGACGAACGCAGCCGCATCGAACAATACCTGCTGTCGCACGGCGTGCAGGCCACGCTGCACTGGTACGGCGACGGGGTGGGCAACCCCGGCGACCGCTTGCTCTCGCTCACCGCCGACCTGGGTAACGATCTGCTGGTGATGGGCTGCTACGGCCACAGCAGAGCACGCGAGCTGGTGCTGGGTGGCGCCACACGCACCGTGCTGAAGTCGATGACGATCCCGGTGCTGATGGCGCATTGATGCGCTGAGCCATTGAGAGCCTCCACGGCATGCGCTCTCTGCTCGTGCACCTGGACGCCTCGCCAGCCTGCGCACTGCGTTTGCATGTGGCGCGCCAGCTTGCGCAGCAGCATGGCGCTGTCATCACGGCGCTGTTTGCCGTGACGCCAGGCAGCGGCAACCTGCCCTCCTCGTTTTCAGCGGCGGCAGTCGCCCAGGCCGTGCAGACCATCGACATCGATGGTCGCCTGCATGCACGTGCCGCACTCGAAAAATCGCTGTCGCTCGGCGGGCCCGACGTTACCTGGGTGGAAGCCGTGGCCGAGGCGCCGCTGCATGCGCTGTCACGCCACGCCTTGCTGGCGGATCTGCTGGTGCTCGGCAAACGTGACCCATCGGGCCCCCACGCCGAGCAGCTGCGCCAAGACTTCGCCGAATCGGCGGTGATCGAAAGTGGCAAGCCCGCCCTGGTGGTGCCCGACAGCGCACCGCCCCGCGAGATCGGCCGCACCGTGGTGATCGCCTGGAAGCCGGCTCGCGAATCAGCGCGCGCGGTCAATGCCGCCCTGCCCATCCTGCAAAAGGCGCAGACGGTGCACGTGCTGATGTGGCAAGACAAGAATGACGCGTCAGCGCCGGCCTCTCACCTGAACCGGCTTGCAGCTTTCTTGTGCGACCACGGTGTGGCAGCACAAACGCATGCGTTGGGCGCCGCGCCTGTGCACCTGGGCGACGCCATCCTGGCCGAAACCCGGCGCCTCGGGGCCGACCTGCTGGTGATGGGCTGCTACGGCCGCAGCCGCGCAAGCGAGTTGGTGCTGGGCGGTGCCTCGCGCTCAGTGCTGCGAAACATGCCGCTGCCGGTGCTGATGGCGCACTGACAAGGCGTGACCCACACGCCCTGACCGCTCACACCAGCTTGAGCCGCATGGCCAGCGTGTCGGCGCCGCCTTGGGCCTGAACGTTGAAGCCCACCGAGCGGGCCAGGTGCCCCATGCCGGTGTTTTCGGCCAGGCATTCGCCCACCATCTCGCGCGTGCCGCGCTCACGCAGGTAGCCCAGCATCTTGTCCATCAGCAGGCGGCCCAGGCCGTGGCGCTGGCTCTCGGTGCCCACCTGGACGGCGAATTCAGCGCTCAGGTTGTCGGGGTCGCACACGGCGCGCACCTCGCCGAGCATGCCGTCGCTTTCATCGGCCGGCACGGCGATGAACGTCATCTCGCGGTCATAGTCGATCTGGCTGTAGCGTGCGAGTTCGGTCTGCGGCACTTCACGCCGCGACATGAAAAATCGCAGCCGCATGTCGGCCGGCGTGGCATGGGCGTAGAACGACTGCAGCCGGGGCCCGTCTTCGGGGCGGATGGGGCGCAGGCGAATGCGCTTGCCGCCGCACGTCACCTCTTCTTCCAAATGCGCCGGGTAGGGGCGGATGGCCAGGCGCGAGTCGCCGGGGCTGGTGGCCACACGCACCTTCACACGCGCATCGAGTGCAATCACGCCATGGTCGTCGGCCAGCAAGGGGTTGATGTCGAGTTCGACCAGCTCGGCCAGGTCGCAAACCATGTGAGACACCTGCAGCAAGGTGGTGTTGAGTGCGCGCATGTCGATCGCCGCGCGGTCGCGGTAACCGGCCAGCAGGCTCGCCACGCGGGTGCGCGACACCAGGTCGGCGGCCAGCGCCATGTTGAGCGGCGGCAGCGCCACCGCGCGGTCGCGTATCACCTCGACCGCGGTGCCGCCTTGGCCGAACAGGATCACGGGGCCGAATATCGGGTCGGTCGCCACGCCGACGATCAGCTCATGCGCACGCGGTCGGCTCACCATCTGCTGCACCGTGAAGCCGTCGAGCGTGGCGTCGGGCCGCAACTCGCCCACACGCTGTTGCATGCGCTCGGCGGCGCGGCGCACTTCGTCGGCCGACTGGAGGTTGAGTGCCACCCCGCCCACGTCGGACTTGTGCGAGATCTGCGGCGACAAGATCTTCAGCACTACCGGGAAGCCGATCTCCGATGCGGCAGCGGCGGCTTGCGCCACGCTGTTCACCGTGCGTGTCGCCACCACCGGGATGCCGAAGGCCGACAACAAGGTCTTGGCCTCGGGTTCGTTGAGCAGCTCACGCCCGCTGTCCAGGGCCTGTTGGATCACGGCCCGCGCGGCGGCGAGGTCGGGCGCCGATGTGCTGGGCGCAGCGGGCGGCGTTTGCAACAAGGCGGCCTGGTTGCGGCGGAAGTCGGCCAGCTGCAAGAACGCCGCGGCTGCACGCTCGGGGGTTTCATAAGTGGGAATGCCGGCGGCTTCGCAGGCTTCTTGCGCGGCTTGCACCACCGCACCACCCAGCCAGCAGGTCAGCACGGGTTTGCTGGCTTCGCGTAAGCGTGGCAGGCAGGCGGCGGCGATGTCGGTACTGGGCACGATGGCGGTGGGCGCGTGCATGAACAGCACCGCATCCACTTCCGGCGCGTCGAGCAGGGTCTGCAGCGCGGCGGTGTAACGTTCGACGGGTGCGTCACCAATGATGTCGACCGGGTTGCCCTTCGACCAGGTGGCAGGCAGCGCAGCGTCGAGCTGGGCCAGCGTGGCGGGTGTGAGCGCGCTCAGGTGGCCACCGCCTATCGACAAGGCATCAGCCGCCAGCACGCCGGCACCACCGCCGTTGGTGACGATGGCGAGCCGGTCACCTCGCAGCGGCTTGGCGCGCGCCAGTGTTTCAGCGGCATCGAACAAATCACCGAGAGAGCCCACTCGCAGCAGCCCGGCGCGGCGAACGGCGGCGTCGAACACGTCGTCGGCCCCCGCCAGCGCGCCCGTGTGGGATGCGGCTGCCTTGGCGCCTTCGGGTGCCCTGCCGGCCTTCACCAGCACTACCGGCTTGTTGCGCGCGGCGGCACGCGCGGCCGACATGAACTTGCGCGCCGAGCCGACCGACTCCATGTAGAGCAGAACAGCGCGGGTGTCGCCATCGCTTGCCAGGTAGTCGAGCACGTCGCCGAAATCGACGTCGGCGCTGTCGCCGAGCGAAATGAAGTGCGAGAAGCCGATGCCTCGCGAGTTGGCCCAATCGAGCATCGCGGTGGCCAGCGCACCAGATTGCGACACGAAAGCAAGCGGCCCCGGTTGGGCGGCCGCATGGGCAAAGCTCGCGTTCAACCCGATGCCGGGCACCAGCACGCCCACGCAGTTGGGGCCGAGGATGCGCAGCAAGTAGGGCTTGGCCGCCTGCAACATGGCCTGCTCGATCGACACGCCGGCGTCACCCGACGGCCCCTTGAGCCCCGCACTCAACACCACTGCGGCGCGAGTGCCCTTGCGGCCCAGCTCGGCGATCAAGCCCGGCACGGTGCTCGCGGGCGTGCAGATCACCGCCAGGTCGGGTGCCTGCGGCAAAGCCTCGACCGAAGGCCAGGCCGGCAGATCGCCGATGCGTTTGTGTTTGGGGTTGACCGGCCAGAGCGGGCCGCTGAAACCCCCTTCACGCAGATTGCGCATGACCACTGCACCGACGCTGCGCTCGCGCTCCGAGGCGCCGATCACCGCCACCGACTGCGGGCGAAACAGGTGTTCGAGATTGCGAACGCTCATGGGCCAACACTTTCTTTTTGCAATCGGCCAGCGTACCCACGCGGCGCAAAATGGGCTTGCGCTCCGTCAAGCCTGCAGGCGGGGTGGCAACCAACAATCGCAGGCCATCAAACTCGAAAGCCCGCCATGAAAATCCTCTTGCCCGTTGATGGCTCCGAGCATTCACTCAACGCCGTGCGCTACGCCATTCGCCTGGTGCAAGAAGGGCTGAGCGCCAGTTTTGTGTTGACCAATGTGCAAGAGCCCACCTACCTCTACGAGATGGTGCTCGCGCCCGACGCCGACGTGCTCGAGCGCGTGACCGGCGCCGCCGGCATCCACTCGCTCGAAGCCGCCGAAGACCTGCTGCGGCAAGCCGAGCTGCCGTTCGAGCGGGAGATCGCGAGCGGCGAGCCGGCGCACACGATCCTCGAAACCGGCGAGCGCTACGACTGCGACGCCATCATCCTGGGTGCCCGTGGGCGCGGCGTGGTGCGCAGCGCCCTGCTCGGCTCAGTGTCACAAGCCGTGCTGCACGGCTCGCCCGTGCCGGTGACGATCGTGCGCGAGAACCCGGCGCACTGGGCCATGGAGACCCCCGAATAAACCGCCGCCGTTCAGTGAAGCGCGGCCTCGGTGCGGTAGAGCATGTCGCTCCACTGCTTGCCGAGGTCCACCCACTGGTTCCAGGCCTGCGACGGGTCGACCGCCGCTGCAGCCTCGCCAGAAGTTGCGCTGGCCGGAACGACGCCAGGCTGCGGCAGCTTCAGCGGCTGACCCACCAGCTTGGCCACGTCGCCGCCCACGGTGGCGGCACTGCGGGTGAGCAGGTTCATCGCATCGGCCTGGGTGGCGGCGCAGATGGCGGCGAGTTGCTGCCAATACTTGCCTGACGACTCCATGTCGAAGCGCAACAGCTCGGCTTGCAGGTTCAAGAGTTCGTTGGCGTTGCCGGCCCTGGCCACGTCGGCCTGGGCCTTTTCGTGGCGAAGGCGGGCTTGGTGCGCGGCCTGCATCTGGCAGCGGCGAATTTCTTCGGCGCCTTTGAACACCACGTCGCTCAAGGCGATCAACGCTTGCAGCTGGTCTTGCGAGAAGGCCAGCGCTGCATCGGGCGTCGAAGCCTCCACCTTGTCGACTGGCGTGCGGCCGTTGCCTGACTTCTGAGTCTTGCTTGCCATGAGGTGTCTCCTGTGCGGGTTGATGGAGCGAACCGGCCACCGCTCTGCAGCGCATCTGGCCGACGCTCGCCCAGCCTTGCATTGAAACGCCGTCTGCGCCGTTTGCCCGAATGCCCACTCAGCAAGTAGTGCTGCCGTGCTGGCGCTGGTATTCGGCTCACGCGGCACCCATGGCAGCGCGCTGGTCATGAACGGGCTTGTCGGGGTGGCAGCAACCGCCTATGTTCTCTGCTCGGGCACGCGAAACCGTTGAGCGGTATCAAGCCGACTTGATCTTTCACAACCTCAGCCGGCGCAGACCGCCATACGCTCCAAGGGCGCATCCTGACCTCATCGCTCACGCGAATGGAGACAAGCATGACGAGCGAAAGCAACGACCTGCCGTCGGGTTCCACCAAGCCCGACTTCATCCTGCTGGCCTTGTTTCAGAGTCGCTTGCGAGAGCGTTCGCTCTACCTTGGCGAAGTGATCCGCTCGCAGCGCCGTCGCTTGCGCCCAAGTGAGCCGCTCGATGACGTGGCGCTGGGCGAGAGTGATGCCACGCTCGAACACCTTCGTCTGGCCGAAGAGGCGCTTGCCGCAGTGCAACAAGCCGAAGAGCGCATCGGTCGAGGTCGTTATGGCCTGTGCGACGACTGCCACGAGCCCATCGGCTGGGACGAATTGCTGCAGGCCCCCGAGCAGACTGTGTGCCGCGGTTGCAGCCAGTTCGGTGAGCTCGACGGGAGCCGGCTCAGATCTTGATCTGGCTCAAGCCGGCCCGGCGCCGAGCGGCATCGTGAACCTTCCGGCCGAGCTGCAGCCGACACGGCTCGCCTCTGCCGGAGCAGCGCGCGAGCAGATGCAGCAGCGCGCCGCCGAGCTGGTGAGCCGCTTCAACGTGCAAGTCGCATCGCTAGGCGGGTTTCCTACGAAGGCCGGGTGCATGACGACGACAGCCTGAGCGCCGTGCTGCAACACGAGCGCCGCCGATCTGGTGCTCGGTGGCATGACGCGCTCGGTGCTCGCGCAGATGACGGTGCCGGTGCTGATCTCGCACTGAAGGGCCACGCGACCCCATGAAAATCACCTTCCTCGGAGGCAGGCCGATGTGACAGAGGCCCGTCAGGCAGGCGATGTACGCTCGCCACTCCCACGCCAGTTCGACCCCATGGCCCCACCCGACACGCCACCCGTGACCCCCACACCGACCCACATTGCCGTTCTCGACGACGAAGTCGACATCACCCAGTTGCTGGGCAACTACCTCAAGACGCACGGCTTCAAAGTGAGCCAGTTGCACAACGGCCGCTCGCTGATGGAGCTGATGGCCGCCGACACGCCCGCCCTGGTGCTGCTCGACCTGGGCCTGCCCGGTGAAGACGGCTTCGTGCTCGCCCGCCAGCTGCGCGAGCACTGGCGCTGCGGCCTGGTGATCGTGACCGGTCGGGGCGACGCGGTCGACAAGGTGGTGGGCCTGGAGGTCGGCGCCGACGACTACGTCACAAACCCCTTTGACCTGCGCGAGTTGGTGGCGCGCATCAAGGCCGTGTTGCGCCGCATCGAGGCGGCACCGCCCGCTGCCGCCACGCCCG
>JACMKJ010000280.1 GCA_014380155.1 Rhizobacter sp.
CCGGCGGTTTCAACAACCTCACGCCCGAGATGCTGCCGCTGGCGGTGCAGGCGGCGATGGCGGCGATCGAGAAGATCTGCCCCGAGGCCAAGAACCTGCTGCTGATCCCCGAGAAGCACACGCGCAACACCTTCTACCTGGCCAACGTGGTGCGCCTGAAGCAGATCTTTCACCAGGCCGGGCTCAACGTGCGCCTGGGCACGCTCGACGACACCATCAAGGCACCCACGTTGATCGAGCTGCCCGACGGGCAATCGCTCACCGTCGAGCCGCTGGTGCGCACGCGTGGCCGCCTGGGGCTGAAAGATTTCGACCCCTGCACCATCTTGCTGAACAACGACTTGTCGGCCGGCCTTCCCAAGGTGCTCGAGAACCTGCACGAGCAGTACCTGTTGCCGCCATTGCACGCCGGCTGGGCCGTGCGGCGCAAGACCAACCACTTCCAGGCCTATGAAGAAGTGGCCAAGAAGTTCGCCAAGCTGCTGGGCATGGACCCGTGGCTCATCAACCCGATGTTTGCGCGCTGTGGAGAAGTCAATTTCAGCGACGGCACCGGCTCCGAGTGCCTGATGAGTAACGCCGAAGCCCTGCTGGGCAAGGTGCGCCGCAAGTACAAGGAGTACGGCATCCAGGAGAAGCCCTTCATCATCGTCAAGGCCGATGCCGGCACCTACGGCATGGGCATCATGACGGTGCGTGACCCGAAGGAACTGGCCGACCTGAACCGCAAGGCGCGCAACAAGATGAGCACCATCAAAGACGGCCAGGAGGTCAGCGAGGTGATCCTGCAAGAAGGTGTGCCCACCTACGAACGTGTGCACGACGCCGTGGCCGAGCCGGTCGTCTACATGATCGACCGCTACGTGGTGGGCGGCTTCTACCGCGTCAACGCCGAGCGAGGCATCGACGAGAACCTCAACGCACCGGGCGCGAGCTTTGTGCCGCTGGCCTTTGCCGAGTCGAACCAGTTGCCCAAGCCGGGCGTGAAGCCGGGGGCCAGCGCGCCGAACCGCTTCTACATGTATGGCGTGATCGCGCGCTTGGCCATGCTGGCAGCCAGCTATGAGTTGGAAGCCACGGACCCCGACGCCGAAGTTTATGAATAGAGCGGGTCGCACGCGGTAGTTGCCGCACTGCAACATCGCCACGGAGGGTGGCCGGCCCGGCGCACAATAGCCGCTCTTCGTGATTGAGCCAGCCCGCTTGCGCAGGTTTGGTCGACTGTGTGAACCCTCAGCGCCCCAGTTCCAACCTCCCGGCCCTCACACTGGCTGCCATCGGTGTCGTCTACGGCGACATCGGCACCAGCCCCCTCTACGCACTCAAGGAAGTGTTTGCACACGGCCACGTGCCGCTGACGCCCGAGAACATCTACGGCGTGCTGTCACTGGTGTTCTGGACGCTCACGGTCGTCGTCTCGCTCAAGTACGTGGTGCTGATCCTGCGGGCAGACAACAACGGTGAAGGCGGCCTGATCGCCATGTTGGCGCTTGCTTCACAAGCTGTGAAGCACCGGCCGGTGCTGCGCAGACGGCTGCTCTTGCTGGGCATCTTCGGCACCGCGATCTTCTTCGGCGACGGTGTCATCACCCCCGCCATCTCGGTTCTGTCAGCCGTTGAAGGCCTGGAAGTGGCCGCGCCCGGGTTGCACCGCTATGTGGTGCCCATCACGCTGGTGGTGCTGACGGCGCTGTTCCTGGTGCAACGCCACGGCACCGCGAGCGTGGGCAAACTGTTCGGCCCCGTCACCGTGTTGTGGTTCGTCGTGCTGACGGTCCTGGGCGTGGTGCACATCGCGCGCAACCCCGATGTGCTGTGGGCGCTCAGCCCGCACCATGCCCTGATTTTCCTGACGGCACACCCCGGCATCGCCTTCATCGCGCTCGGCTCGATCGTCCTGTGCGTGACCGGCGCCGAGGCCTTGTATGCCGACATGGGCCACTTCGGCAAGCGGCCGATCCGCCTGGCCTGGTTCGCCCTCGTGATGCCGGCGCTGGTCATCAACTACTTTGGCCAGGGCGCGATGCTGCTCACCCACCCCGAGAACGTGAAGAACCCGTTCTACGGGATGGCGCCGTCGTGGGCGCTGTACCCGTTGATCGGGCTGGCCACCGCCGCCACGGTGATCGCCTCCCAGGCGCTGATCACGGCCGCGTTTTCGGTCACCAAGCAGGCCATCCAGCTGGGCTACCTGCCTCGGCTGCGCATCGCTCACACCTCCGTCAAGGAAACTGGCCAGATCTACGTGCCCTTCATCAACTGGAGCCTGTACGGTTGCATCGTGCTGGCCGTGGTGCTGTTCGGTAGCAGCAGCAAGCTGGCGGCGGCCTACGGCATTGCGGTCACGATCGACATGCTGATCACCACGCTGATGACCTTCTTCGTCATCCGCTACGGCTGGAAATACCCGTGGTGGGTGTGCGTGGCCGCCACCGGCTTCTTCTTCCTGGTCGACCTGATGTTCTTCTCGGCCAACATCGTGAAGGTGTTCGACGGTGGCTGGTTCCCGGTGGCCATCGGGGCGGTGATGTTCGTGTTGATGATGACCTGGAAACAGGGGCGGCACCTGATGCGCGAGCGCATGCGCGACGACGCCATCGACCTCAAGAGTTTTCTCGAAGCCGTGTTCGTGAGCCCGCCCACGCGGGTGGCAGGCACCGCGGTGTTTCTTGCGCCCGAGCAAGGTGTGACGCCCAACGCGCTGCTGCACAACCTCAAGCACAACAAGGTGCTGCACGAGACCAACCTGTTCGTCACCGTCAAGCACCACGAGATCCCGTGGATCGGTTTCAACAAGCGGTGCGAGATCGAGCCCCTGGGCCACGACTGTTGGGAGGTGACGCTGAACTTCGGCTTCAAGAACGACCCCGACGTGCCCGAGGCACTGGCCCTGTTGCGCGGCCGCGGCGTGCAACTCGAAGACATGGAAACCTCGTACTTCCTGTCGCGCGACATCGTGATCCCGACCCTGGCCAAGGGCATGTCGATGTGGCGCGAGAAGCTTTTCGCCAGCATGCATCACAACGCCAGCGGTGCGGCCGATTTCCTGAGCCTGCCCACAAATCGCGTCGTCGAGTTAGGCTCCAAGGTGGAAATTTAGGCCCCCCAGTCGCTGCGCTCCTGCCCCCGAGGGGCGCCGCCTGGCGGACCGGCAAAGCCGGCTCCGCGGGCGTTGCTTGATGGGCGCGTCGCGTTGCTTGCGCAGCTTTTGTTTGAGACCCTGCCTATGAAATTGTTGTTCGTTGCCGACCCGCTGGAAAGCTTCAAGACCCACAAGGATTCAACCTTCGCGATGATGCGCGAAGCCGCGTCGCGCGGCCATGAGTTGCTGGCCTGCGAGGCCAAGGATCTGTCGTGGCAACGTGGCGGCCAGGTGTGTGCGCTGACGCGCCGCGTCAAGTTGACTGGCGACGCACACGACTGGTTTGCGCCGGAGGCGCACCGCGTGGTCAACCTGTGCGAGGTCGATGCCGTGCTGATGCGCAGCGACCCGCCCTTCGACAGCGAATACTTCTACGCCACCCATCTGCTGGAGCAGGCCGAGCGCGATGGGGCGCGTGTCTTCAACAAACCGTCTTCGTTGCGCGACCACCCCGAGAAGCTCGCGATCATGGAATTCCCGCAGTTCATCGGCCCGACGCTGGTGACACGCAGCGCGGCGCAGATCCGAGCCTTCCATGCCGAGCACCAAGACATCATCCTGAAGCCGCTCGACGGCATGGGCGGCATGGGCATCTTCCGTGTCGGCCCCGACGGGCTCAACCTCGGCAGCATCGTCGAGACGCTCAACAAACACGGCGCCGAGACGGTGATGGTGCAGCGCTACCTGCCGGAGATCGTCAAAGGCGACAAGCGCGTGCTGATCATCGGTGGCCAGCCGGTGCCGCATGCGCTCGCGCGCATCCCGCAGGGCAGCGAGATCCGCGGCAACATGGCGGTCGGCGGCAAGGGCGTGGCGCAGCCGCTCTCGGCGCGCGACCGCGAGATCGCTGAAAGCATCGGGCCGGTGCTGGCGGCGCGCGGTCTGCTGCTGGTGGGGCTGGACATCATTGGCGACTGCGTGACTGAGATCAACGTCACCAGCCCGACCGGTTTTCAAGAGATCACCCAGCAGACCGGCTTTGACGTGGCGCGCATGTTTGTCGACGCGCTGGAGCTTTCGCTCAGCAAAGCCTGACGCGCAAGCGCCCCGGGGCGCGACAATGCGGGTTTTGCCCGGCGACCCTCATGGCTGTACTTTCCCTCTCCAATGCCCACCTGGCCTTCGGCCACGTGGCACTGCTCGACAACGCAGCTTTCTCGCTCGAAGCCGGTGAACGCCTGGGCCTGATCGGGCGCAACGGCGCTGGCAAGTCGTCGATGCTGAAGATCATCGCCGGGCTCGAAAAGCTCGACGACGGCCTGCTGCAGATGACCCAGGGCGTGCGCATCTGCTACGTGCCCCAGGAGCCGGTGTTCGAGCCCGGCCACAGCGTCTTCGAAGCGGTGAGCGAAGGTGTGGCCGAAGCGCGCGCCGTGCGCCAGGCTTACGAAGAGCATGCCGACGGTGTCGACCTCGACGCGCTGCAGACCCGCATCGAGGCCCTGGACGCGTGGAACTGGGAGCAGCGGGTGGAAACCACACTCGCCCAACTGCACCTCGACGGCGCGCGTGAAATCAGCCAGCTCTCCGGCGGCATGAAAAAGCGCGTGGCGCTCGCGCAGGCGCTGGTGGCCGTGCCCGACGTGCTGCTGCTCGACGAACCCACCAACCACCTCGACCTCGACTCGATCGCCTGGCTCGAAGAGCTGCTGCGCGGCTTCAAAGGCAGCGTGATGCTGATCACCCACGATCGCGCCTTCCTCGACGCCGTGGCCACCCGCATCGTCGAGCTCGACCGCGGCATCATCCGCAGCTACCCCGGCAACTTCAGCGCCTACGAGCGCATGAAGGAAGAACAGCTCGCCTCCGACGCACTCGCCAACGCGCGCGCCGACAAGCTGCTGGCGCAAGAAGAGGTGTGGATCAGAAAGGGCGTGGAAGCCCGCCGCACGCGCAGCGTGGCGCGCATCCAACGGCTCGAGGTGCTGCGCGACCAAAGGCAGAAACGGCGTGATTCGCTCGGCCAGGTGCGCCTGGAAGTGGATGCCGGTGCACCCAGCGGCAAGATCGTCGGCGAGTTGCGCGACGTGTGCCTGAGCTTCGGTGAGGGTGACGCAACCAAGGTGATCGTGAAAGACTTCACCGCCACCATCCTGCGCGGCGACAAGGTCGGCCTGATCGGCCCCAACGGCGCGGGCAAGACCACGCTGCTGAAACTCATCCTCGGTGAACTCAAACCCGACAGCGGCCACGTGCGCCAGGGCACCAAGCTCGAGGTGGCCTACTTCGACCAGATGCGCAGCACACTGAATCTCGACGCCACGTTGGCCGACACCATCAGCCCCGGCAGCGAGTGGGTCGAGTTCAACGGCCAGCGCAAGCACGTGATGAGCTACCTGAACGACTTCCTGTTCTCACCCGAGCGCGCCAACTCGCCAGTGCGCACGCTCTCGGGCGGTGAGCGCAACCGCGTGCTGCTGGCGCGTTTGTTCGCGCTGCCCGCCAACGTGCTGGTGCTCGACGAACCGACCAACGACCTCGACATCGACACGCTCGAGCTGCTCGAGGAGCTGCTGCAGAGTTACGCGGGCACGGTGTTCCTGGTCAGCCACGACCGGCGTTTTCTCGACAACGTGGTCACCAGCACCATCGCGTGGGAAGGCGACGAGTCGCCGGGTTTCTGGCGCGAATACGAAGGTGGCTACGAAGACTGGAAGGCGCAGCAGACCCGAGCGCGCGGCCTGCGCGAGAAGCCTGCCAAGCCGTCTGCCCCTGCGGCGGCGCCCGCGCCCGCACCGGCCGTGAAGAAGGCCAAGCTCAGCTACAAGGAGCAGCGCGAGCTGGAAGGTTTGCCCGCGCTGATTGAATCGCTGGAGGCTGAGCAAAAGACCCTGGGCGAACAACTCGCCGGCACCGCCATCTATGCCGGTGACCCGCAGGTGCTGACCCAGACGCAGGCGCGTTTTTCGCAGATCGACAACGAGCTGCTGGAAGCGATGGAACGCTGGGAACGCCTCAGCGGGAAGTGACGTTCAGCGGCCCAAACCACCGAACCAAGATTCGGTGAACCCGGCGGGGCGAGTGCGGCTCACGATCAGCCCCGATTGCAGGTACAGCGCGTTCAACAAACGCGCCGCTCGCTCGGCATCCAGGCCAGGCCACTCGATCATCTCGCGCAGCGTGACGCGCTCGCCCTGCAGGCGCTGGATGGATGCCAGCAAGGCGCCCCCCACGCGCAGCGCACCGAGGTCGATGCCACCGGGCGCCACACGGTAGGCCACCGGGCCGGCGATCTCGGGCAACAGGGTGTTGCGCGCGCCGCGCAGCGCCAGCTCCCACAGCACAGGCCCGAGCGAGTGGTAGTGCTGCTCTTCACCCACCAGCGACAGCTCGGCGTCGCCCGGCGGCCGCAGCACGGCAGGCTCCACATGCAGCACGCGCAGCTCGGTGGGGCGCTGTTGCAGCAAGGCGTCGAGGCTGATCGGGCAGTGCACCAGGCGCTCGAGTGCAAACACGGTCAGCGGCACCACCGCATCGCCCATCTGCAAATGCACCACCACCTGCTGCGAGTGGCGCACGCAGGCGGCCAGCACCTCCAGCGCCTCAGAGGCCTGGCCGCTGTGCTCGAAGCGGCTCAGGTCGGCCAGCAGCGATTGGCCGAGCCCCGGCTGGCGGTTGGCAGTGTCCAGCACCTCGCGCGCGCGCGGACCGCCCGGCCCGTGCAGGTAGCGCTGGAATGCGCTGACCCGCATGAGCTCGGGCTCACCGAAGGGGATGGTGGGTTCAAACAGGCTCATACAAACAACAGGTGCGACTGTAGGCCAGGCCCTACCGGGCTCGCAACCCCGAAAAGCGGCATGGTTTCATGCGCGGATGGCATCGCGGGTGCGCTCCAGCGCGCGCCAGAAGCGCGCGTCCTGGGTGGTCGCGAAGTTGATGCGCATCAGGGTGGTCGCGCGGGGCGTGGCGTGGAACAGCGTGCCCGGTGCCAGCAGCCAGCCCTGGTCGATCATGGCGTGTGACAGGCGCTCGGTGTCCACGCCCACGTCGACCCAGCCGAAAAGGCCGCGCGGCGGGGCGGCAAAGTGGCAACCGGCCGACTCGGCGAGCTTCACCGACCGGGCCCGCGCGGCGTCGAGCTTTTGCATCACCCGATCGGCGTGGCGGCGCAGCAGGCCCTGCTCCAGGCAATGGGCCAGCGCCTGCTCGGTGAGGCTGGGCGTGGTGAGGCTGGTCAGGAGCTTGGTGTCGACCAGCCGGTCGACCAGGGCCGCAGGCGCCGCCATGAAACCCACCCGCCAGTTGGGCACCAGGATCTTGGAGAAGCCCGAGATGTAGATCGTGCGCTCCAGCGCGTCGAGTGCGGCCAGCCGCGGCAGGTGGGCCGGGGCGAGGTGGGCGTAGGTGTCGTCTTCGATGATGTGCAGGTCGTGCGCTTGCGCGAGCTGCAGCAGGCGGTGGGCGTGCCCGAGCGAGAGCGACGCGCCCGTCGGGTTGTGCAACACCGACACCGTGATGTACAGGCGCGGGCGGTCGTGCGGCTGTTGCGCTTCGATCAGGCGCTGCATCACCGCGAGGTCGGGGCCTTCGTCGCCGCGCGGCACCGGCAGCATGCGCAGGCCGAGTGCGGCCAGGCGCGCGAACTCGATCGACCAACCGGGTTCGTCGACCAACACGGTGTCACCGGCGCGCAGCAGGGTGCGGGTGACGATGTCGAGCGCCTGGGTCGCACCCAGCGTGGTGATGATCTGCTCGGGCACGGCCTTCACGCCGAAGTCGCCCAGGCGGGTCGATAACACCCGGCGCAGGCGAAGGTCGCCGGCGGGTTCGCCGTACTGCAGCGACAGCGCGCCCAGCTGGGCCGCCCCACTGACACGGCGCAAGGCCGTGCTCAGCATTGGCAGGTCGAGCCACTCCATCGGCAGGGTGCCCAGGCCCGGCATGGGTTGCGAGCCGGGGGGCTGGAACATGCTGCGAACCAGGGTGGTGGCGCTCACCGGTGCGGCCAGGCGGGGTGGCAGCCTGGGGACATCGTCTGCGGGCGCCGAGTGGGGCCGCTGCTGATCGCGCACAAAAAAACCGCGCTGTTTGCGCGACTCCACCAGGCCCTGGGCCAGCAGTTGGTCGTAGGCCGCGACCACGGTGTAGGGGCTCACGCCATGGCGGCGCGCACATTCGCGCACCGAGGGCAGGCGTGCACCCGGTGCCATCAAGCGCTGGCGAATGTGTTCGGCAAAACGGCCGGACAGCTGCTCGGTGAGCGTCGCGTCGGCCTGGCGCGAAAGGGGTGAAGGCGGGGTCATGTGCTGGCTCTTGTGTTGGCTCAACAACCAACACAGTTCGCGAAATGTGCTGGCCAAGTGTACTGGTACTGTGCTGGATGCAAAGCCTAGACTGGCCCGATGAACTCAGAAAACAAGGGCCTTTGGCTCGGCCTGCTCGGCGTGACGATCTTTGCGATGACCACGCCCATGACCCGCCTGGCCGTGGGCTCGGTGGCCGACCCCCAACTGCCGCCGCTCTTCGTCACCGCCGGCCGCGCCGCGCTGGCTGCGGTGTTGAGCGGCCTGTACCTGCTGTTGACACAAGCACCCTTGCCGCGCGCCCGCCACCTGCCGGCGCTGCTGGTGAGCGCCGCCGGCACGGTGATCGGCTTCCCGCTGTTCCTCGCCTTGGCGCTGCGCCAGGTGGACGCGATGCACGCCGCCGTGATCACCGGTCTCTTGCCGCTGGGCACTGCCGTGGTGGCGGCGCTCGCATTGCGCCAGCGGCCGTCGCTGGGTTTCTGGGCCTGCGCCGTGGCGGGCTGTGCGCTGGTGGTGGGTTTTGCCTTGCAGACGGGTGGCGGCGTCACCACGGCCGATGGGCTCTTGTTGCTGGCCGTGTTGTGCGGCGCCGTGGGCTACGTGGCCGGCGCGCGCCTGTCGGCCGAGTGGCCGGCCGAACACGTGATCTGCTGGGTGCTGGTGATCAGCCTGCCACTCACGGGGCCACTCGCCTGGTACAGCTGGCCCACGCAGCCAGCCAGCGGCTCGGCCTGGTTGGGCTTCGCCTACGTCACGCTGTTTTCGATGTGGATCGGCTTCTTCGCCTGGTACCGCGGCCTCGCTCTGGGCGGCACGGTGCGGGTGAGCCAGGTGCAGCTGGTGCAGCCGTTCTTGTCGCTGCTGTTTGCCGTGCCGGTGCTCGGCGAGCGGCTTGAGGCGACGACACTCTTGTTTTCACTCGCCGTGATCGCCACGGTGTTCATTGGCAAGAAAATGCCCACCCACCTACCGCTCAGGACGAGCTCCCCATGACCACCTCCACCCCCTGGAAGCTCGCGCACCGCGCCGAGCGCATGAACCCGTCGATCATTCGCGAGATCCTGAAGGTGACCGAACAGCCCGGCATCATCTCGCTGGCCGGCGGGCTGCCGTCGCCCGACACCTTCCCCATCGAAGCCATGCGCGAGGCCACCGCGCGGGTGCTGCGCGACCAGCCGCGCGAGGCGCTGCAATACGCCGCCAGCGAAGGCTTCGCGCCACTGCGCGAGTGGGTGGCCGAGACGCTCAACGCGCAGGGCCTGCGGGCCGACGCGTCGCAGGTGCTCATCACCACCGGCTCGCAGCAGGGGCTCGACCTGGTCGGCAAGGTGCTGATCGACGCCGGCAGCACGGTCGCTGTGGAGTCGCCCACCTACCTGGGTGCGCTGCAGGCCTTCAACCCGTATGAGCCCGAGTACGTGTCGGTGGCGTGTGACGACGAAGGGCCGCTGCCCGACGCCCTGGTCGCCGCGCGAGGTGCACGTTTTCTCTACGCATTGCCCAACTTCCAGAACCCGAGTGGTCGCTGCATCGGTGCGGCGCGGCGCGAGGCGCTGGTGGCTGCGGCGCAAGCGCTCGCCCTGCCCATCGTCGAAGACAACCCCTATGGCGACTTGTGGTTCGACGAGCCGCCACCCGCGCCATTGGCCTCACGCTGGCCCGAGGGCACGGTCTACCTGGGCTCGTTTTCAAAGGTGCTCGCGCCGGGCTTGCGCCTGGGCTACGTCGTGGCACCCAAGCCGCTGTGCCCGAAGCTGCTGCAGGCCAAACAGGCGGCCGACCTGCACACGCCCGGCTTCAACCAGCGGGTGGTGCACGAGGTGATCCGCGACGGCTTCCTGCTCAAGCACGTGCCGACGATCCGCGCGCGTTACCGCGCCCAGCGAGACGCGATGAGTTCGGCACTGACGGCGCATATGCCAATGGGCTGCCGCTGGAACACCCCACATGGCGGCATGTTCTTCTGGATCGAGCTGCCCGAGGGTGTGGACGCGGTGGCGCTGCTGCCCAAGGCGGTGGCGCACGGCATGGCCTATGTGCCGGGGTCGGCCTTTTATGCCGACCAGCCGCGCAAGAACACGCTGCGCCTGTCCTTCGTCACGGTGGCGCCGGCCGAGATCGAACGAGGCATCCAACTGCTCGCCCAGACACTGAAGGAAGCGGCATGAACACATTCAAGTTCACCCAGGTCGATGTGTTCACCGACCAGGCCTTGCGTGGCAACCCACTCGCCGTGGTGCACGGCGCCGACAGCCTCAGCGACGAGCAGATGCAGGCCTTTGCGCAATGGACCAACCTGTCGGAAACCACCTTCCTGCTGCAACCCACCGACCCGGCGGCCGACTACCGCGTGCGCATCTTCACGCCAGGCGGTGAGCTGCCCTTTGCCGGCCACCCGACGCTGGGCAGTTGCCACGCCTGGCTGCAGGCTGGCGGCACACCGCGGGCGCGCGGCATGGCGGTACAGCAGTGCGGCGTGGGGCTGGTGCGCATTCGCCTGAACGGGGAGCGTGCAGCGTTTGCCGCGCCACCCGTGCGCATGGGCGAGATCGACGCTGCGTTGCTGAGCGCTACCCTGGCCGCCCTGGGCCTGCGACGCGAGCAGTTGCGTGCGTCGCAATGGCTGCACATCGGCCCCAAGTGGCTCGGCCTGCTTCTCGACAGCGCAGAAAGCGTGCTCGCGATCGAGCCTGACCACGCGGCGCTGAAATCACTGGCCGACGTCGGCGTGGTCGGCCCGTATGCCCCTGGCAGCGAGTGCCAGTTCGAGCTGCGCGCGTTTGCCCCGGCAGACGGCGTACCCGAAGACCCGGTGACCGGCAGCCTCAACGCCGGCGTGGCGCAGTGGCTGATCGGCGCCGGCCTCGCGCCTCCACGCTACCTCGCGTCGCAAGGCCAGCGCCTGGGGCGCGCTGGCCGCGTGGCCATCGAACAAGAGGGGCACACGGTGTGGGTCGGTGGGCACAGCGTGATCTGCATCCGGGGTGAGCTGACGCTGTGAGCCGCGATCAGCGCTTGCCGCGCAGGCGCCAGGCGTCGGCGAGCCTGGCCCAGGCTTGCGCACTCTCGGGGTCTTGCTCGCGCAACAAGGCCCGGTAACGCCGCGCGATCACAAACAGGCTGGCACCCAGCAGGGCCGCCAGCGTCGCAGCCATCACGATGAGCGCTCGCGCCGGCTTGGACTTGCGGTCGGGCGGCAAGGCCACGTCGACCTGCTGCAAGGCCGGGCCTTCCTTCGCCTCGTCGAGCTTGGCGATCTCGAACTGGCGCAGCATGCTGACCAGCATGGTTTCCTGGAATTTCACTTCACGCGCCGCGCGAACATAGTCCACCGCTGCCGCAGGGAGTTTGCCGACCGGGATGTCGATCGCGCCAGCGCCGCGTGACGAGGCCGTGCCCGAAGCAGACTCCATGCGTGCCAGCTCGCCGCGCAAAGCGGCCAACTCGGAGCTGAGCATCAGCACGTCGGGGTTTTCGGCGGTGGTACCAGTGCGCAAGACCTTCAGGCGCACCTCGCGCTCGATGATCTTGGTCTTGAGTTCGGCCGCCGCCTTGATGATGGCTTCGGCCTGCTGGTCCAGAACGATCATCCCGGATTTCTCTTGCACGCTGCGCAGTGCCAGTTCAGCCTTGATGAGGTTGTCCTTGGTTTCCTTGAGCTGCTGGTCAAAGAACACCCGGCGCTGTTGCGCTTCCGAGACCGCCAGGCGGCCCAGCAGCTTGGTGACTTCGGCCGCGTAGCCATTGGCCAGGTCGGCGGCAAACTTGGGCTCCTTGTCGTCCACCTCGACCGTGATGACTCCCGACTTCTTGTCGGACGACACACGAACGCTTTGCGGGATCACCAAGCGAAGCACCTCGTAGGTTTCGATCTCGTATCGTTTGTAGAGATCGAACCGCGTGGCGAGTGCGCGCTGGACGCTGTCGCTCTTGAGCAGGTTCACATAGAGCTCATCGGGGGTCTTGCCGCCCAAACCGCCTGCCAGCCCGCCCAGCGAGCCCAGCGCGGCCAGGGCCGCCGCCGAGCCGCTTTGCTGCTGGGCACCGGGCGGCAGAAGCGTCGTACGCGCTGTGTAGATGTTGGGTTTGAGCACGGCAAATGCGACCGAGCCCACCACGGCGACGGCCGTCACCATCGCAATCAGGCGTTTGCCTTCACCCAACCAGGTGAGCAGATCCAGCAGGCCCACGCTGGGGCCGTCGTCCAAATCGTCTTCGTCTTGCGCCAGCATCTGGGGATCAAGTTTGTTCATGCGGGCCCCGGTCAGTTGCGCAGCGTGTGAATCGCCGCCGCACCCAGGCCGAACTGGTAGAAGATCTGCCCGAAGTCCTTGAGGTTGCGCACCAGCGCGCGGCCCCAAGTTTCGAAGTCGAGTTGCGTGGGCACGACGATGGCATCACCCGGCTGGATGGGTTGCGATTGCAAGCTGCCCATGCCGAAGAAGCCACGCCGATCGCCAGCGTGGATGACGGTGCCATCGGCACGCAGAACGAACATGTTGTCGGGCTCGGCGGCTTCGTCCAGGCCCGCCTGCTTGAGGTAATCACCGACGGTGCGGCCCGGCTTCCACAACAGGGCGTTGTTGTTGACCACCGCGCCGGCCACCGTGATGAAGCCCGGACGAGCTGGCACCACGATGCGGTCGGCGTGTTCGAGGGGCACGTCGGGCAGGGTGGCGATCGTGGTGTCACTCGGCAGCAGCTCGAGCGCGATGCGCCCATTGGGCTGAACCCGGCTCAGGCGTGCCATCTGCGCTTGGGTGGCCGCAGCGTTGACCGATGCGCTGCGGTCGCCGGACTCGTCGCGCCGATTGGCGGCATCACGCGCGCCCTGGGTCGCAGCCAACGCCTCCAGCCGCGCCACGGCGGCAGCGAGGTTTTCGCGCTGGCGCACACGCGTTTCTTCGCGCGTGAACTCCAGGCCGTAGACATAGGCCTGCGGCGAAAAACCACCGGCCCGCGCGATCAACTGTTGCAAGGTCTCGCCCGGCAACAGTTGGTACACACCGGGTGCGCCCACTTCGCCTTCGACCGACACCAGGCGGGTCTGTTTGGCCACCGGCACGCGCATGTCTTTCTGGCTGTAGATCGTCACCACGTCACCGGCCAACAGCTCGATGTTGCTGGCCGCATCACCCTGCAACACCGCCTTGCCGAGGTTGAACGGGATCACCTGGGTACCGAGATCGGCGTTCAGACGCTCGATGACGGCGTAATCCCAGTTGAGTTCATCGAACAGCGCAGCTGGCGCTTTTTTGGCACGCGCTGCAGCGGTGCGGTCTTCGGCACGCCGAATTCGTTCGGCGCTGCTGCGTGTGGGTGTACCGCCCGTCGTACCTTCATCGAGCGGTTCTTCCTCTTCCAGTGCCTGCACCAACAGGTTCTTGCGGCGATAAAAGTCGGGCGAAATGAGCGCGTCGCGGTTGGGAATGAGGTCGCGGATGCGCATGCCCGGCTTGAAGGCATACCGCAGCGGCTGCGCCACATGCCCCTTGAGCGTGACGGCGTTGGCGAACTGCGGCGAGATCGCCAGCAGGGTCAGCACATCGCCGTCGCGCAGCGGCCGCTGCAGGCCCGTCTCATCGAGCTTGAACTCTTCGACATAACGTGCGGCGGGGGAACGCGCCGGGTCGATGCGCTCGACCAAAGCCTTGTTGGGATTGGTCAGCACGGCAGTGCCACCGGCATAACGCAGCACGTCACGCACCGGCTCCTGCGGCGCCTTGAGCTCATAGATGGCTGGCGTGTCGGTCGCACCATGCAGGGCGACGCGGGCACCGGCCGGCTGGAACACCACCACGTCACCCGCGACGAGTTGAACGTCCTTGGACTTGTCCCCGTTCACCAGGAACTCATAGATGTCGAGTTCGGACATCACCGCCCCGTTGCGGCGAAGCAGCACCTTGCGCATCGACCCGCTGGGGCCCGGACCACCTGCCGTCACCACGGCCGACAAGAGCGTCGACTGGCTAGGTACCGTGTAGACCCCAGGCACACGCGCCGGCCCCACCACGAAGATCTTGACCCCGCGCAGCTGGCCCAGAGACACGTTGAGGTTGAAGTTGGTGTACAGCCGGCCGATCTGCGCCCGCAGGTGTTTCTCGAGCTCGGACGCCCGCACACCGGCCACGGTGAAGCTTCCCACCTTCGGCAGGTTGACCTGGCCGTTGCGGTCCACCGTGGTGCGGTAATCCACATCGATGGCGCCCCAGGCGCGGATCATCACCTCGTCACCCGGGCCCACGGTGTAGTCGCTCGACACCGGCACGTTGTCGGCGGTCGACACGCTGTTGGCGGCGTCGACAAAAAAGTTCGCGCCGAACAAGGGCAGCTGGCGCCCGGTGGCGGCCTCAACAAACTTCTGGAACTCGCTGGGCTTGGGGGGGGCCAGCTCAACACGGCGGGCGCCCGGCTCAGGTTCTGGTTGACCGGGCAGCGCAGCACGCCGAGCCGCCCCGGCGGCTGGGCCAGTCTCAGTCTGGGCCCCACGCGGCCTGGCCATCGCCCCCTCGGGCGCGCTGGCTGCGGGCGCGTAGGTCGGCGTGTTGAAGGTACCGCCACCGGCCTCCTGGGCGAGGCTCGAAGCCCCGCTCACACTCAGCACGACAGACAAGGCCAGAGCCCTCAGGGGCGATACGTCACGAAGGCAGAACAGGGTCATGCGAGACAGACTCATCAGAGGCCACAAAGGCCCGGCAATTCGGGCGGGAATGCGACACACGCAGACCCACGGACAAAGCTGCCACAACAGCAGCCGGCAATGGTAGCGGATGCACTCGCTGCCCTTACCCCTGCTAGCCCCATGAAAAAGGCCCGCCAGAGCGGGCCTGTCGTCACCCCGCGCGAGGGGTCACTCCTTGCGGTAGTTGTCGTGGAACCCCTTGCAAACCTGGCCCACACCACCGCCCGCCGTCTTGATGGCGCCGATGTCACCCGTCTTGGCCGCCGCGTTGAGCTTGGCCATCTCGTCTTGCATCGTGGACGCCGACGCGTTGAACTTGTCGCGCTCCGACCAGATCTCGGTTTTGGCCTTGGTGTCGCCCTTGTCCGACGCGTCGACGAAGCCGGCATACGGCAGCGCGGCCATCATGTTGGCGATCTCGGCGGCGTTGCTTGCCGCCGCTTTGGCGTCGAAGGGGATGCGGCCGTTGGCCATGGCGGCGACACGCCCGAAGTGCGTCGCCATCACGGTGGGGGGGTTGGCTGCGGACCGGTCGGCCCACGTCCCGACACTCGCCATGCGCGACACAACCGGTTATCTTTGCCGCCCGACCAATCCACTTCAGCCGCAGCCATGTCCACCGGCCTTCGACTCACTCGCGTCTGGGACTTGCCCACTCGCCTCTTCCACTGGTTGTTGGCCGGCTGCGTCATCGGCTCGGTCATCAGCGCCAAGATCGGTGGCAACGCGATGGAGAGGCACTTCAGGCTCGGTTACGTCGTGCTGGCGCTGCGGGCGTTTCGCCTGCTGTGGGGTGTGGTCGGCGGGCACTGGTCGCGCTTTGCGAGCTTCATCTATTCGCCCGTCACGCTGCTGCGCTACTTGCGCGGCCACGCGCGCACCGATGAACACCCACAAGACCTATGGCCAGTGGCTGATCATCAGCCTGGTGGTGTTGCACATCCTGGCCATCGTGTTTTACCTGGTCAAAAAGCGGCAGGACCTGGTTGGCCCGATGCTGAGCGGCGACAAAGCCCTGGCCGAGGGTGTGCCGGCGTCGACCGACAGCGCCCTGTCACGAAGCCTGGTGGTGGCCCTGATAGCCCCGTGCGCGGCGGGTGTGGGCTGGTTGGTCAGCCTGGGCACCTGAACCAACACTGCCGACCATGACCACCCCCGAGATCCGCCTGCTCACGCCCGACACGCCCGAGCTGCTGGCCGCGGCCCGCGCCGTATTTCGAGAGTACGCCGCCAGCCTTGACGTCGACCTGTGTTTCCAGGGCTTCGAGGCCGAGTTGGCGGCTCTGCCCGGCGACTACGCGGCACCGGCCGGCCAGTTGTTGCTGGCCGAGGTCGATGGTGCGCTGGCGGGCTGCGGCGCGTTCCGCCCCTTGCCCGACGCCGACTACGCCAATGCCTGCGAAATGAAGCGTCTGTACGTGAGGCCGGCCTTTCGCCGTTTCGGCCTGGGGCGCCTGCTGGCGCAACGCCTGCTAGACGACGCGCGGCGCGGCGGCTATTCCCACATGCTGCTCGACACCCTCGACGACATGGAGTCCGCACGCGAGCTGTATGCCAGCCTGGGTTTCGAGGACGTTCCGCCCTACTACTACAACCCGATTCCCGGCGCACACTACCTGCGGGCCCGTCTCGAGTGACGACCCCCACGTCACGGCGTTCCTGCCCCCTCAAGGGGCGCAGCCCGGCTTCGGGCGGCCGGGCGCCGGTCTGAACCCCCGCTTTGCACACCAGGAGGACGACGATGAATGCCCTGAAGCAACTTCTGCAGTCCTCCGGTGGCCACCCGCCGATCGGCACCTGGGTCGTCTCGGCGAGCCCGCTGGTCGCCGAAGCCATGGGCTGCGCCGGTTTCGACTGGGGGGTGATCGACATGGAGCACGCCCCGCTCGATGTGATGGGCGTGGTGCAACTGCTGCAAGCCGTCTCCGCCACCAAGATGCTGCCCATCGTGCGCGTGCCCTGGAACGACGCGGTGGTCGTCAAGCGCGTGCTCGACGCTGGCGCCGCCACGCTGATGTTCCCGATGGTGCAAACCGCCAGCGAGGCCGGGCGCGCCGTGGCCGCCACCCGTTACCCACCCGAGGGCCTGCGCGGCGTGGCGGGCATGAGTCGCGGTTCGCGCTTTGGCACCACCCCGCACTACCTGAAGACGGCCAACCAGCATGTCGGCGTGATCGTGCAGCTGGAAACACCCGACGCCATCAGCCGCCTCGACGCCATCGCGCAGGTCAAGGGCGTCGACGCGCTTTTCATCGGCCCGTCCGACCTGTCGGCAACGATGGGCCACATCGGCGAACCGCACCACCCCGCAGTGATGGAGCTGATGAACCACGCGGTGCAGCGCTGCAAGGCCCTCGGCATGCCGTTGGGCACGGTGGGCGACAGCCCGGAGCTGGTGACGCAGTACCGCGCGGCGGGTTTCGACTTCGTCGGCATCGGCTGCGACCTCGGGCTGATGATGCGCGGCGCACGCTCGGCCATTGCCGCGCTGCGCACCGGCGGCGCCGAACACGTGCACTCGTTGTCCAGCGGCACCTACACCGGCGCCGCGTAGGATGGCGTCCGCCCTCAGCTCACCCTCACCCCACAGATGCTTGGCTCGTCGAACCACCACGTTGAACTTCATGCCGGCGCGCTGCGTTTGGCCGTCCGCCCCGATCTAGGCGGTTCCGTCGCCGGCCTGTGGCACTACCACACACCGCAGATGCGCTCGACCGAGCCGGCGGATCTCGAAACCTTGCACAAGTCGGCCTGCTACCCACTGGTGCCTTACTCCAACCGAGTGGGCTACCGGCACTTTGGCTGGCAGGGCAAGGACTACACCACTGCCGCCAACTACGCCAACAATCCGCACTCCTTGCACGGCGTGGCCTGGCTGCGCGCGTGGGAGCAGGTATCGCTCAGCGCGGCCGAACTGGTGCTTCGCTATCGACACCAGGCCGATGAACACTGGCCCTTTGCTTTCGACATCGCGCAGCACTTCAGCCTGACGCCACAGCAGCTGACCGTTCGACTGGTGCTCACCAACACCGCGGAGATCGCCACGCCCGTCGGCCTGGGCTGGCACCCCTATTTCCCCACCCGACCAGGCAGCCGGCTGCGCACGGCCGTGTCTGAGCGTTGGGAGTCCGACACCACCCAGCTGCCCACCGGCAAGGTGGCTCAACCTGACATCGACGCAGAGGTGTCGCAGCTCAACTTCGACCACTGCTTCGAAGGCTGGGACGGGCCCGCGCACATCCGCGACGAAAAGTTCTCACTGCAACTCACGTCCTCGCTGCGTTACCTGGTGGTCTACACGCCGCAAGACAAAGGCTACTTTTGCGTCGAGCCCGTCAGCCACGTCAGCAACGCGATTCAGATGGCCGACCCGGCCCGCCACGGCCTGCTCACGGTCGAGCCGGGGCAGAGCACCGAGGCGTGGATGACGCTTGAACTGTCGCCCCCGTGATGACGACGGCATCCGAGAAAGACATCGTCGCGCTGGACGCGCCACCTTCGCTGCTGGGCGAGTCGCCGCTTTGGCACCCGACCGAACAGGTGCTGTACTGGTGCGACATCCCCGGCCGCGCGCTCAACCGGTTCGACCCAGCCACGTCAAACCACACGCGCTGGGACTTCTCCACCGAGCTCGCCAGCATCGCGCCGATGCGCGACGGTGGCCTGCTACTCGCCATGCGCGACGGCCTCTGGCGCTTCGACACCGGAAGCGGCCAGCGCAGCTCGCTCGCCGCGCCGCCCGACGACACGCGCCTCGAGCGCTTCAACGACGGCAAGTGCGACCCGCGCGGGCGCTTCTGGGTCGGCACGATCTACGAGCCACGCGACCCGCCACTCGCCGCGTTCTATCGCTACGCGGCCGGCCAACTCGATCGAATGGTGGGCGACATCACCGTCGGCAACGGCCTGGCCTGGAGCCCCGACGCGCGCACCATGTATTGCAGCGACACCAAGGCACACACCATCTACGCCTTCGACTTCGATGCAGCGACCGGCCACATTGGCCCGCGCCGCGCGTTCGCGCGCTTCCCCATCAAACAAGCTGATCAGGACCTGAGCACCTATGGCGGGCGGCCTGATGGCGCGGCGGTCGATGTGCAAGGCGGCTACTGGTCTGCGTTGTTCGAAGGCCAGCGTCTTGTGCGCCTATCTCCGGCTGGAGAGATCACCCGCGAGATCCGGTTGCCCGTGCGCTGCGCGACCATGCCCTGCTTCGGCGGCTCCGATCTCAAGACGCTCTATATAACAACGTCGCGCGAGAACCGCCCAGCCGCCGAGCTGGAAGAACAAACACTTGCCGGCCGCGTGCTGTCACTGCGCGTCGACGTGGCCGGCCTGCCAGCCAACTGCTTCGGCTGACAGAGTTACACGACCCCAACAGACTTCGGGCAAGGGAGCTTCCGGAAGCGCACGGGTTTCCACGTATAATCCCGAGGCTTTGCTGCAACTGCCTGTAACCCGAGCCATGACCAATGCTGTAGGCCGTGACTTGGGGCCAGATGAGGTGGATGAAGCGCCTTTCAAGGCGCTCACCCCCGAAGAAGCGAAGGCCCTGAAAGCCCATCTCCCCATGGTGTCGCCATGGCGGGTGGTTGGCGTTCAGGCCTTGGTCGGTTTGTTGTGTGCCGCTGTGGTCTGGGCGGTCACGCAACGCAGCACAGCAGCTTGGTCAGCGCTCTACGGAGCGTTGTCGGTGGTACTCCCGGGGGCCTTGATGGCGCGCGGGATGACCCGGGGCACGAAGAACGCGATGGGTGCTGCCGTCGGTTTCATGTTCTGGGAAATGCTGAAGATTGCGGTGGCCGTCGCCTTGTTGGTGATTGCCTCCAGAGTGGTGCCCCAACTGAGCTGGCCAGCCTTGCTGATCACGATGGTGGTGTGCATGAAGGTGAACTGGATCGCGCTCTCGTGGCGCGGCCGGTAACGAACAACAGATTCGGACAAGGTTTCAGGACTGACCATGGCAAGCGCAGGCACCGAACACGCCCCGACCGCGGGTGAATACATCATTCACCACCTGCAGCACCTGCAGAACAAGAAACAAACCAGCGTTGTTGACTTCACCGTCATCAACTTCGACTCGGTCTTCTTCACCGTGGTGCTCGGCGCCCTGGGTTGCTGGCTCTTGTGGCTGGCCGCTCGCAAAGCCACTTCAGGTCGCCCGGGCCGCTTCCAGGCCGCCGTCGAACTTCTGATCGAGATGGTCGACAGCCAGGCCAAGGGCATCGTGCACAACGCCCAAAGCCGCAAGCTGATCTCGCCGTTGGCGCTGACGGTGTTCGTCTGGATCTTCCTGCTGAACGCGATGGACATGTTGCCCGTCGACCTGCTGCCCACCGTGTGGCACGTGGTCGGCCCTGCCATGGGCTTGCCTGACTACCTGCGTGTCGTGCCTACCGCTGACCTGTCCGTCACCATGGGCCTGTCGCTGGGCGTGCTGCTGCTGTGCCTGTTCTACAACATCAAGATCAAAGGCCTGGGCGGCTGGGTCCATGAGCTCTTCGCTGCACCATTTGGCGACAAGTGGTTCCTGTACCCGTTCAACTTCTTCATCCAGATCGTCGAGTTCGTCGCCAAGACGGTCTCGCACGGCATGCGGTTGTTCGGCAACATGTATGCAGGCGAATTGATCTTCATGCTGATCGCCCTGATGGGTGGCGCCTTTGCACTCAGCGGCACCGGCATCGCGCTTTTCCTCGGCCACATCGTGGCTGGCACGGTGTGGACCATCTTCCACATCCTGATCATCACCCTGCAAGCCTTCGTGTTCATGATGCTCACCCTGGTGTACCTGGGCCAAGCGCACGACGCGCACTGATATTCCCCGTTTCGTTCCTGTTTCTGTTTCTTTCTCTCAAAAACCTCTAAGGAGTCATCATGGAAGTCATTAGCTTTGTTGCCCTCGCCGCCGGCCTGATCATTGGTCTGGGTGCACTTGGCGCCTGTATCGGCATCGGCATCATGGGCAGCAAGTACCTCGAATCGGCCGCCCGCCAACCCGAGCTGATGAACGAACTGCAAACCAAGATGTTCCTGCTGGCCGGTCTGATCGACGCTGCGTTCATCATCGGCACCGGTATTGCACTGTGGTTCGCAACGGCCAACCCGTTCCTAGCCCAGATCGTCAACCTGCCGAAGTAAGCCCTTCGGGCTTTCTTCCTGACGTACCGACCTTTCCCCAAAGGGCACAAACGTGAACATCAACGCTACGCTGATCGCGCAGTTGATCGTGTTCCTGATCTTGGTGTGGTTCACGATGAAGTTCATCTGGCCACCGATGGTGAAGGCGCTCGACGAACGTGCGCAAAAGATCGCCGACGGCTTGTCAGCCGCCGACAAGGCCAAGTCCGAGCTGTCCCTCGCCAACAAGCGGGTGGAAGAACAGCTGTCGGCCGCGCGCAATGAGACGGCACAACGCCTGGCCGATGCTGAGCGTCTGGCGCAGTCGATGATCGAAGAGGCCAAGACCCGCGCAAGCGAAGAAGGCGCCAAGATCGTTGCCAACGCCCGCGCCGAAGCGGCACAAGAGTCGATCAAGGCCCGTGAAGCCCTGCGCGAGCAAGTCGCTGCGCTGGCCGTCAAGGGTGCCGAAGCGATTCTGCGCAAGGAAGTCAACGCCGGCGTTCACGCCGATCTGTTGAGCCGCCTGAAGACCGAGCTCTGACCATGGCCGAGCTTGCAACCATCGCCCGCCCCTACGCCGAAGCGCTGTTCCAGGTCGCCGTCAAAGGTGACCTGAAGCAAAGCGCCGAGCAGCTGGACGCTGTGGCGGCCATCGCCGCGAACGCGCAATTGCGCCAGTTCGCCGACAGCCCCAAGACCGAAGCCCAGCAGGTGTTCGACATGATTGCGGCCGTCGTCAAGACGCCGCTGTCGGACAGCATCCGCAACCTGCTGCGCGCCGTGATCGAGAACGGCCGCCTGGCGGCCTTGCCCGAAGTGGCCCAGCAGTTCCATGCGCTGGTGAACGCACGCTCTGGGGTTTCGGACGCCCTGGTCTACAGCGCGTTCCCCATCGATGCGGCGCAGCTGGCAGTGGTGGTCGAGTCGCTCGAAAAGCGTTTCGGCCGCAAGCTCAACGCCAGTGTGCAAGTGGAGCCTGAGTTGATCGGTGGCATCCGCGTGGTCGTCGGCGACGAGGTGCTCGACACCTCGGTCAAGGCCCGTCTTGAACAAATGAAGGTGGCGTTGACGGCGTAAAGCCAACAACACCGCCCGTTCCAACCTGCTGGCCTTGCGCCGCGGACCGGAGAAAGCAATGCAACTGAATCCCGCAGAAATTTCTGAACTGATCAAGAGCCGCATCGAAGG
>JACMKJ010000281.1 GCA_014380155.1 Rhizobacter sp.
GGTGTTGAGGTCGAGCGTCGTGCCGTCGTGCCACAGCGTCGCGCGCATGCCGGCGGAGAATGTTGAGCCTGAGTGCCCGACGATCTGTGCCGCCTCGTTCAACGCGTGAGCGGTGCCCTGGCCCAGATCGACTGCCATTCCGTCATGCCACAGGATGGCCCTCGGATGGGCCGGAGAGCCACCGCTGGGTACGCCGGTGGTGCCAACAAATTGCCCGCGGTCGTTGATGTCATTGGCCCTCGCGTCCCATATCAGCCCCGTCTGCGTGCTGTAAGCTGGCATCCAGGTGGTCGGCAAGGTGGAGGGCAGGTTGTGAGTGGAGCCACCGGAGGGAAAGCCGATGTATCCCGCCACCTGGCCCGCCGCGTTGATGGCAAGGCCGGCTGCGTAAGGACTGTTGTCAGGCAATTCGGTGCGAACGCCGCTGGCGTCCCATGTGACCGCGGTCGAATACGAGAATATCTGCAGCGGATGATCGCGGAAAGACGTCGTACCGCTAACGACCCCCGCGTCGTTGATGCTGTTCGCAACTCCCTCCGGCGTCACCCCGCCACCAGCTCTTGAGAGCTGCTCGACGACCCCGTTGCGCCAGACCGCTGGACGGTAGTAACCGCCGAACGCGATGCCACCCACGATCACGCCGTGGTTGTTGATGTCAACGGCTGTCGAATACTGCCCGGCAAGGTGCGGCAGCGCGGTCACCGCGCCGCCCGTCCATAACAACGCCGTCACGGTCTGACTGGTCACGGAATAACCCACCACCTGACCTTGGTCGTTGATTCCGTGCGCCTGACTGGCCGCGCCCCAGAGGGCGCCAAGGTCGGTGAACTGGTAGCTGAACTGCGCCGCTGCGGGGCCGACAGCGAAGAATGACAAGGCAACGCACCATCTCCGCGTGAAGCGCAACGTGATGGGGTGCTTGGATGATCTGAGCATGGCATTTGCTCCGGCCGCTAAGGTGAGTGGGTTTGTCTAACGAACGAAAGAATGCTGCCACGCCTGGGCGGATCTGTCATGCGCGAAACGGATGCCAGGAAACATGCCGAGACATCTAGAGCTTCAGAACACCTGAAGCGAGGCTGAACGCAAGATGTGAGATCCAGATCGGCCCCACTTCGATGCATGTAAATCGGTTGTTCAAATCCCGGACCGCTAGAATCCAACTTAGTGCCGTGGCATCCAGTCATCATGGCGCAGTCGATTCCGACTCCTCCGAGCCTCTCGCGCCTACCCGACTGGTGCACCCGCAACGGGTGACAGCAGGCTGCGAACCACGGCCCGTTTGACGCCAAGTCACGGGCCCCTCAAAAAATGTTGTTCACCGATCTCGGCCTGGCCGAGCCGCTGTTGCGCGCCGTTCGCGAACAGGGCTACGACACTCCCACTCCGATCCAGGCGCAAGCCATTCCCGCCGTGCTGAAGGGCGGCGACCTGATGGGCGGCGCACAAACCGGCACTGGCAAGACGGCAGGCTTCACGCTGCCGATGCTGCACCGCCTGGCGGCGCAACCCACCAAGAAGGACGCGCGTGGCCGAGTCGCCATTCGCGCGCTGATCCTCACCCCCACCCGAGAACTCGCGGCGCAGGTCGAAGAGAGTGTACGCACCTATGGCAAGTACTTGCCGCTGACCAGCATGGTGATGTTCGGCGGCGTCGGCATGCAGCCGCAGATCGACCGCTTGCGCAAGGGCATCGACATCCTGGTGGCCACCCCCGGCCGCCTGCTCGACCACCATCAGCAGCGCACCCTGGACCTGAGCCACGTGGAGATCTTCGTGCTCGACGAAGCCGACCGAATGCTCGACATGGGCTTCATCCACGACATCAAAAAGGTGCTGGCGGTGCTGCCGGTGAAGAAACAGAGCCTGCTGTTCAGCGCCACCTTCAGCGACGAAATCAAGGCCCTGGCCGACAAGCTGCTCAACCAGCCGCTGCTGATCGAGGTCGCGCGTCGCAACTCCACCGTCGAGGCCATCGTGCAAAAGATCCACCCGGTCGGGCGCGAGCGCAAGAAGGAATTGCTGGCGCACCTGATCAAGCAGGGCAACTGGCACCAGGTGCTGGTCTTCACGCGCATGAAACACGGCGCCAACCGGCTGACCGACTACCTCAACGAGGTCGGCATCAGCGCCATGGCCATCCACGGCAACAAGAGCCAGGGCGCTCGCACCAAGGCGCTGGCCGACTTCAAGGCCGGCGACCTGCAGGTGCTGGTGGCCACCGACATCGCGGCGCGCGGCATCGACATCGACATGCTGCCGCACGTGGTGAACTACGACCTGCCGAACGTGCCCGAAGACTACATTCACCGCATCGGCCGCACGGGGCGCGCGGGAGCGAGCGGTGAGGCAATCTCGCTGGTGTGCGGCGAAGACCGGCCGCTGCTAGCTGCGATCGAGCGCTTGGTCAACAAGCGTATCGAGCAGCGAACCGTCACCGGCTTCGAGCCCGGATCGTCGTTTCACGCGCCGGTGCGTCAGGCCGAGCCGCA
>JACMKJ010000282.1 GCA_014380155.1 Rhizobacter sp.
GCGGCCACAACGCGCAGCCAGCGTTTCGTCGTGCGTCACCAGGATGAAGGCAGTGCCGCGTTCATGCGCGAGTTTCAGCATGAGGTCGAACACCACGTCGGCGGTACTGCGATCCAGGTTGCCGGTGGGTTCGTCGGCCATCACACCGGCCGGCCGCGTCACCAGCGCCCGGGCGATGGCCACACGCTGGCGCTCGCCGCCCGACAGCCGGTCGGCGCGCTGCGATGCCAAGGCGTTCAGGCCCACGGCATCGAGTGCACAAAGGGCCTCGGCCACGTCGTCACGCTGATGCAGGCGAGCCCAGCTGCGCCAGCCGCTCAAGCGACCGAGCGCGCCGATGAGCACGTTGTCGAGCGCACTGAGCCGCTGCACCAGGTGCAGGCCCTGCAGCACCTGCGCCACTTCGCGGCGCAAGTGCTGCAGCTCGTCGCGCGAGATGCCAGGCCCCAGTGCCTGGCCCAGCACTTGCACCTGGCCGGCCACGGGCGCCACAAAGCCGGTGAGGCAGCGCAGCAGGGTCGACTTGCCGGCACCGTTGGGGCCGACGATGGCCACACGTTCACCGGGCTGGAGCGAGAGCTGGGCGATGTCGAGCGTGATGCGGCCGTCAGCGCCCTGGCAGCGCAGGCCCTTGATGGCGATGGCCTCGGCCGCGTTCACAGCAGCGCCTGCCGGATGCGCCGGCTCATGGTGTCGAACACCGTCACCAGGGCGATCACCACGATCAAGATGGTGGCCAGGCGCCCCCACTGGAAGAGCGAGGTCGCCTCCGAGATCAACAAGCCCAGCCCGCCCGCGCCGATGAGGCCAAGGATGGTGGAGTCGCGGATGTTGTATTCCCAGATGTAGAGGTGATTGGATACGAACTGCGGCAACACCGAGGGCCACACCGCGTTGAAGAACACCTGCACCGGGCCGGCGCCGGTGGCGCGTACAGCGTCGACCGCCGCCATGTCGAGCGCTTCGATCGACTCGGCGTAGAGCTTGCCGTAGGTGCCCATCGAATGCAGCGCAATCGCCAGGATGCCCGCCATCGGGCCCAGGCCCACGATGCCCACCAGCACCAGGCCGAACACCAGCGTGTGGATGGCGCGGGTCGTGTTGAGCACCCCGCGCGCTGCGCCGGCGAGCCAGCGCGGTGCGGCCAGGTTGTGTGCCGACAGCAGGCCGAGTGGCAGCGCGAGCAACGCGCCCAGCAGCGAGCCGAGGGTGGCGATCTGCACCGTGGTCCAGGTGGCGGCAGCGAGTGCTTTCAGGAAGCTGAGTTCGACGAGCTGGCGGTTTTCAACCCGCAACACGGTGCCGTCGTCGCTGCGGTATTCGAGCTGCGTGTGGCCGAACCACAGGTCGACAAAACTCGGCCGCGAAAACTCGCCCACCGACTTGAGCAGGTTGCTCCACGGGTTGCGGCCGAACGACAACTCACCCGCCACCCACAGGCTACCCGCACAGAGCAGCACCAGCGCGGCATACAGCAACACCAGCATGAAAAAGCGCAGCCGCCCCGGCAGAGGCGGAGTGGGCCAAGGCAGCAGTGCGCTCGCGAGTTTCATTGCGCCGAGAGTTTGCCCGTGGCCAGGCCCGCATCGCGGATAGGCTTGTAGAAGCTGTTGTCGGTGGTGACGAAGCCGGTGTAGTGCGCGGGCAGCAGGTTGGGCTGCTTCTTGAGCTGCTCGCCCACACCGACCAGCGCGGCTTGCAGGCGCGCGACCAGGGCCTTGTCCTTGAAGAGCGCCTCGCTCACGGCGAACGCGTCGTTGGGCAAGGGAGCCGATTGCCAGATGATCTTCGAGCGCTCGGCTTTGATCAGGCCCTGCTCGATCATTGCGTTGCGGTTGCGGTTGTAGTCGGCACCGGCGTCGAGCTGGCCCGCGGCCACCTGCGTCTCGATGGCCTGGTGCTTGGTGTAGAGCACCTTGGAGAAATAGGTCTCGGGGTCGATGCCCTGCGTCATGAAGTAGTGCAGCGGGATCAGGTAGCCCGAGGTCGAGCCCTTGTCGCCGAAGGCAAAGGTCTTGCCCTTCAAATCGGCCACCGTCTTGATGCCCGAATCGGGGTGCGTGATCATCAGTGCGAAGTACTCGGGCTTGCCGTCGTAAAGAATGGTCGACACCACCTGCGCACGCGCGGCGTGGTGGGCGAGCACATAGCCCCAGGGGCCCATCAGTGCGAGGTCGGTTTCGCCATTGGCGAGCGACTTGGCCAGGCCCTCCCAGCTGTCGACGGTGCGCAGCTCGACCTTGCGGCCGAGCTGGGCCTCCAGGTACTGCGCAAGCGGCCGATAAGTGGCGTCGTTGCGCTCGCGGTCGGGCTGGAACAGGCCCACGCCGAGCTTGAGCGGCGTGGGTTGTGCCGAAGCGGTAATGGCGGCAAAGCTCAGTGTGAGCAGGGTCAACAGGCGGGCAAACAGCTTCATGCAGTGTCTCCGGGCAAAGGAAGTGAGGTGGGTGCGGGCAGGGGTGTCGGGGTAACAACGGCGAAGCGCTGCAAGAAGGCGCGGTCGATGTGGTCTTTCCATCGCCACACCCAACGCCCTTGTGCCGACCAGCTCCCCCACGAGGCGATGGCACGGCCATCGGCGGTGGACAGCAGCGCAAGGAAACGGCGTTGTGGCGAATAGGCACGGGGCACACCCGCCTGCAGCGCAGCGCGCAGGTTGTGCGACAGCACCGGCCCCATGCGCACGGCAAACACACCGGCCTTGGGCAGCGGCGTGGTCCACTCGGCACAGTCACCCACGGCGTAGACGTGAGGGTGCGACACGCAACGCAGGTGCTCGTCGACGCGGATGAAGCCGCGCTCGCTCAGCGCGAGGCCGCAGTCGCGCTGCCAGGCGTGGGCTTGGGCGCCGGTGGCCCACAACAGCAGATCGCAGCCGGCTGCCGCGCTGTCGGTGCAGCTGGTGTTGAGTTGCACGCTCACACCGGCCGCCGTGAGCGCGGCGTGTATCGCACGCGCGGCGCCGGGCGCCATGTCGGGAAGCAGCGAGTCGCCGCGCGAGATCAATCGGCCTTGCACGGTGCGGCCGGGTTGCAGGCTGCGAAAGCACGTCAAGGTGGCGAGCAGCGATTCGACCCCTGCGGCGCCACCGCCGATGGCGGCAACCCGCAGCGGCTGGTCACCTGCGCTCAGCGCCGGGTCGCTCAGCACCGCCTCCAATGCCATCCGCAGCTCGCCGAGCGGGCGCATCGACAACACGCGCATGCCGGGCTGCGGCGCGGGTGGAGTGAGCGTGGAGCCCACGTTGAGCGACAACAGGTCGTAATCGAGCGCGGTGCCGCTGCGCAAGCTGACGCGGCGGCGGTTGGGGTCGAGGCTCGCGAGTTCGTCGGTGAGCAGCTGCGCACCGGCTGCCGCGGCCAGGGCTTCGAAGTTGATGCAGATCTGATCGAAGCGGTAGTGACCCGCCAGCCACCCGGGCACCATGCCGGAGTAAGGCGCGAGCGCGCTTGGCGACACCACGATCACCTCGCACCCGGGCACGGGCGCGGCGAGCCAGTCGCGCAAGACCTGCGCATGTGCATGGCCCGCGCCGATCAGCAACAGGCGTTTCATGGCAACCACCCGGGTGGCAGGTGCTGCAGGTCGGCGGGCTCGTCGATGTCGGCGACCGGTGGAAGCTCGATGTACCGCAGACCGGCCGCATGCAAACGCTCGCGGGTCTGGGCCATCACACGGTCGGTGCTCCAGACCATGTTGGTGAATAACGTGGGCGCAGGGCGGCGCAGGCCGATCAGCGCGTAGCCACCATCGAGTGCGGGAATGAACACCGCGTCGGCATCGCTCAGCGCCTGCGCCGCGCGCTGCAGCATGGGCGCGTCGATCGCCGGAGCATCGGAGCCGATCATCAGCGCCGCACCGTGCTGCGCGAGATGGCGCTCGAACGCACGCGACATGCGCGCACCGAGGTCACCTTCGCCCTGCTCCGACAACACGATGCCGTGCCTGCCGGCGAGGCGTTGAAACGCCGGGTGGTGTGTATCAGGTGCGCAGCACAAATCCACCGACCCGTAGCGTGCGGCTTGTGCGATGGCAACATCGAGCAAGGTCGCAGCAAGCGCCGCCGCGCCCTCCGCCCCGAGCGCCGGAATCAGCCGCGTCTTGGCGAAGCCGGCCACCGGCGCCTTGGCCATCACGATCACATGGGGCTTCATCGGTAGGCCTTCGCCAGCTCGTCGGGTGCCACACCGCGCCAGTAGCGCCAGCGCAGCCGCCACATCAGCACGATGGTGGGCCAGGCGCCACGGCTGTCCCAGCGGCGACCGGAGGTCACCACGCGTGCGCGCAGGCAAGCCGGCCGACGCACCGCACGCAGGCGGCACGAGAGTTCGATGTCTTCCATCAGCGGCTGGTCGGCAAAACCTCCGAGACGTTGGAACACATCACGCCGCACGAACATCGCCTGGTCGCCGGTGGCGATGCCGCTCAGGCGCGAGCGCAGGTTCATCAACGATGCGACCAAGGGCAGCCAACGCGAGCGGCCTTCGATGTGTACGTCGAAGCGGCCCCACACCGCGCCGTGGGCCAGCGCTGCGGCCAGGTGCTCGCCGGCAGCGGGTGGCAAACGGGTGTCGGCGTGCAGGAACAGCAACACCTCGCCCGATGCGACCGCGGCGCCCGCGTTCATCTGCCGCGCCCGGCCACGCGGGCCGTCGAGCACCTCGTCGGCACGCTCGCGGCTCAGCAGCACGGTGTGGTCGTGGCTGCCGCCATCGACCACGATCAGCTGGTGCCCTGCCGCGCGCAGCGGTGCCAGTGCATCGAGCGTCGCGGCAATGCCCTCGGCCTCATTGAGCACCGGCAAGATGATGGACAGCTGCGGCACGCTCATGGCTTCAGGTCATTGAGCGCCCAGTCGTAGGCGAGGTGCGACACGGCCACCCGCTGGCTGCGGATGCGTTCGCGCTCGGCCGGTGCATCGGCAAGCTCGTTCGCGAAGCCCGCACAGAACGCTTGTATGGAACTGATGCCACGGTGGCCGAGCTGGAAGTCTTCGCCATACCAGTCGAAGATCTTCGACAGCTCCAGTTTTTGCGCCCCCACGCTCCAGCGGTTGCGGCTGCGGTCTGACATGAAACGCTGCGCCTGCTCGTCGAGCTGCGCGTCGATGCGCTCGGCCACGTATGCCTCTTCACGCAGCGAGGGGCAGCCGATCGAGGCGCAGTTGACGGCAAAGTGAATGCGCGGGTCGTCGTAACGCCCACGCACGCGCAGCATCTGGTGCTCGATGCCGTCGAGCGAAACCGTCTCGCCCAGCAACGGCACGAACTTCTGCTGCCACGGGCTCTGCAAGAAACCACCCAGCTCCTTGATCGACGCGAGTTTCGGGTGCCGCGTGAGCACCAGCTCGACCGTGAACGCGTTGTAAGCGTTGATCAGGTAAGCCATCTGCCGCGGCTTGGGCCACGCTGCAAACTCTGACGCACTCACCGCCGACAGGCTGGCGAGATAGGCCTTCAGCGCCGCACGGTCGCTGGCCATGCCGGCATAACGCAGCTGCGACGCGCGCCCACCATCGACCAGGCGCACATGCTTTTTCAGCAAGGCCGACCATGCGGCGTGGCCGTGGTCGAAGCCTTCGGCCCACGCAGGCAGCGCGAGCACCGACGCCGCCAACAGCAGGCCCCGGCGCGCGAGATTCACCGCCGCTCCCACGCGTGAAAGCGCTCGACCCAGGCCAGCAGACCTTGCGGCGCATGCGCGCGCTTCCATTCACCGGCCACGTACTTGTTGGCCTCGGCCATCGTCGGGTAGGTGTGAATGGTTCCGAGGATCTTGTTCAGCCCCAGGCCGTGTTTCATGGCCAGCACGTATTCAGCGAGCAGGTCGCCGGCGTGTTCACCGACGATGGTCACGCCGAGGATCTTGTCTTTGCCCGGCACGGTGAGCACCTTGATGAAGCCGTTGGTGGCGCCGTCGGCAATGGCGCGGTCGAGCTCCTTCAATTCGAAGCGCGTCACTTCAACGGCCACGCCTTGCTCCTCGGCCTCGGCCTCAGACAAACCTACCCGCGCGACCTCGGGGTCGGTGAAGGTGGCCCAGGGGATCACCGAGTAGTCGGCCTTGAACTTCTTGAAGCGGCCAAACAGCGCGTTGACCGCCGCGTACCAGGCCTGGTGCGCGGCCACGTGAGTCAGCTGGAACGGCCCGGCCACGTCGCCCACGGCGTAGATGTTGGGGAAATTGGTGCGCAGGTAGGAATCGGTCGCGATCGTCTTGCGCGGGCTGAGCTCGATGCCCAGTTCCTCCACGCCATACCCCGTGACACGCGGGCTGCGGCCCACGGCACAGAGCAACTCGTCGAACTCGAGTGTGATCTCGGCGTCGCCGTGTTTGACGATCAGGCGTTTGACATCGCCCTCGCGTTCGCAGCGCACCGCCTGGTGGCCGGTGAGCAGGCGCACGCCGTCGGCGAGCAGCGCGGCGGTGACGAGCGCGGCCGCGTCGTCATCCTCACGCAGCATCACGCGCGGCGCCATCTCGACCTGTGTGACCTGCGAGCCCAGGCGCGCAAAACTCTGCGCCAGCTCGCACCCGATGGGGCCGCCGCCCAGCACCACGAGGCGCTTGGGCAATTGCGTCAGGCCCCACACGGTGTCGGAGGTGACACAACCCACCTCGGCCAGGCCGGGAATCGGCGGCACGAAGGGCTGGGCACCGGCAGCGATCACGATGCTGCGCGTGGTGAGTGTTTGTGTGCCTGCGGCTGTGGTGATCTCCACACTCCAGGGCGAGGTGATGCGGGCGTGGCCTTGCAGCACCTCCACGCCCAGGCCGGTGTAGCGCTCCACCGAATCGTGCGGCTCGATGTCGGCCACCACACGCTGCACACGCGCCATCACGGCCGCAAAGTCGACCGTGCCGTGCGCATCGCTCACGCCCAGCGCACCGGCCTTGCGGATCTGATGCGCAAGCTTGGCCGAGCGGATCAGCGCCTTGCTCGGCACGCAGCCGAAGTTGAGGCAGTCGCCGCCCATCTTGTGGCCTTCAACCAGGGTCACACGCGCCTTCACGACGGCAGCGATGTACGAGGTGACCAGGCCACCCGAGCCGGCGCCGATCACCACGATGTTGCGGTCGAAACGCTTGGGCTTGGGCCACTTGGCGTAGACCTTGCGCGCCTTGAGCCAGTCGGCAACCCCCTTGCCGATGAGCGGGAACACGCCGAGCAGCGCGAAGCTCAACAGCAGGCCCGGCGACACCACGTCGCGCAGGCTTTGAATGGCGGCGAGCTGGGTGCCGGCATTCACGTAGACGGCGGTGCCCGCCAGCATGCCGAGCTGGCTGACCCAATAGAAGCGCCGCGCGGGAATGGGCGTCAGGCCCATCACCAGGTTGATCATGAAAAAGGGAAACACCGGCACCAGGCGCAGCGTCAACAGATACAGCGCGCCGTCTCGTTTCACGCCTTCGTTGATGGGTGCGAGCTGCTTGCCGAAGCGGCCCTGCACGCTGTCACGCAACAGGTAGCGCGAGGCCAGAAACGCCAGCGTGGCCCCGATGCTCGATGCAAACGACGCCAGCACCAGGCCGACCCACAGGCCGAACATGGCGCCAGCCGCCAGCGTGAGCACGGTGGCGCCGGGGATCGACAGCGCCGTCACAGCCACGTAGATCACGAAGAAGGCCGCCAGCGTGACCCCCGGGTTGGCTTGGTATTGAGCGAGCAGGCTGTCTCGGCTGGCCTTGAGCGAGTCGAGCGTGAGCAGGCTGCCCAGCTCGTAGTGGCGGTAGAGCAGCACCACCAGCACCAAGACCACCGCCGCGGCGGCCCAGCGCAGCGCTTTTGTCAACGGCGCGGCCATCACGCGGCCTTGGCGTCGAGCGCCCCACCGCAGCTGCTGCCCTGGCCGGCGGTGCAGCCATAACAGTGGTCGGCCACGCGGATGCGCTCACCGGCGGCGTCGTTCGCGAGCAGGTCGCGCAGGTGCGGCTGGCCCTTGCCGTGAAGCCGCGCGTGCAGGCCCAGCATCTGGTTGAAATCGCAGTCGTACAAGTCGCCCTGGTAATCGACGCTGAGCATGCTGTTGCACATCACCGTGCCCAGGTTCTCGGGGCGGTACGCGCTCTTGAGGAGCTGCATGTAAGTCTGGAACGTGCCCTTGGAGACCAGCGTGCTGCCAAAGCGCTGGATCGGCATGTTGGTCAGCGCAAACAGCTGGTTGAAGCGGATGCCGAAGTGTTCACCCAGCTCGCGCTTGTAATCGGCCTCCAGCGCCACCTGGGGCGGCGGCAGCGCCGGGCCTTGCGGGTTGTAGACCAGGTTGAGCGTGAGCCCCGAACCGTCGGCGCCGTAACCCAGCGCGTTGAGCGCCTGCAGCCCGGCGATGCTGCGCTCGAACACGCCGTCACCCCGCTGGCGGTCGACGTTGGCCACCGAATAACAAGGCAGCGAGGCCACCACCTCCACGCCTTGCCCGGCCAGGAATTCGGCCAGGCCCTCTTGCCCCGGCTCCGACAGGATGGTCAGGTTGCAGCGGTCGATCACCTTCACGCCCAGCGCCCGCGCGGCCTGCACCAGGCGGCGAAAGTGCTCATTGAGCTCGGGGGCGCCGCCGGTGAGGTCGAGCGTTTCAATGCGCCGCGCGCGCAGCACGGCGAGCACCAGGTCGACCGTCTCGCCGTCCATCATCTCGGTGCGCTGCGGGCTGGCGTTCACATGGCAATGCAGGCAGCTCTGGTTGCAGCGGTAGCCGAGGTTGACTTGCAGCGTGGTCAAGGCAGCGCGGGCCAAGGGTGGGAAATCGGTCTTGGCGAGCAGGTGCAGGGTCTCGTGCATCGATGGCGTCCCGGTGGGTTGCGGTGGGTGGGCACTGCGTGGCCCACGCCTCCCATGATCGTTATGCCTCTTATTCGTTAAGAAGGCCCTAAAAATTACACCCACCGGGAAAATGTTTTGCGCACCACCCCTGTCGGTGGTGGATTCTGCCCGGCCCGCCCGGCGCGGGCGGCTGTGGGGGCCTCAGCCCCGC
>JACMKJ010000283.1 GCA_014380155.1 Rhizobacter sp.
CCGGGTCTTCCAGCGCTTCTTTCATGGCCACCAGGCCCAGCACGGCTTCGCGGCCGTCGATGATGCGGTGGTCGTAGCTCATCGCCAGGTAGTTCATGGGGCGGATGACGATCTGGCCGTTCTCGACAACAGCGCGGTCCTTGGTCGCATGCACACCCAGGATGGCCGACTGCGGCGGGTTGATGATGGGCGTGGACAGCATCGAGCCGAAGGTGCCGCCGTTGCTGATGGAGAAGGTGCCGCCGGTCAGATCGTCGAGCGAGAGCTTGCCCTCGCCGGCCTTCTTGCCAAACTCCGAAATCTTTTTCTCGATGTCGGCAAAGCTCATCTGATCGGCGTTACGGATGATGGGCACCACGAGGCCGCGCGGGGAGCCCACGGCGATGCCGATGTCGAAGTAGCCGTGGTAGACGATGTCGTTGCCATCGACCGAGGCGTTGATCACCGGGTAGCGCTTGAGCGCCGCCACCGCCGCCTTCACGAAGAAGCTCATGAAGCCCAGCTTCACGCCGTGCTCCTTCTCGAACTTCTCCTGAAACTTCTTGCGCATCTCCATCACCGGCGCCATGTTCACTTCGTTGAACGTGGTCAGGATGGCGTTGGTCGCTTGCGACTGCAGCAGCCGCTCGGCCACACGCGCTCGCAGGCGGCTCATGGGCACGCGCTGCTCGGGGCGCTCGCCCAGGTTGTTGGAGATGGGTGCCGCCACGCTGGGCAGCGGCTTGGCCACGCTGGCGGCGACTGGTGCCACCACCGCAGCCGCAGCGGGCTTGGTCGGAGCCGACAAGGCGCCCAGCACATCACCCTTGGTCACGCGGCCGTCTTTGCCGGTGCCGGGCACCGAGCCCGAGGCCAGGTTGTTGTCGGCCATCAGCTTGGCGGCAGCGGGCATGGCCACGTCGCTCTTGGAGCCACCCGATGCAGCAGCGGGAGCCGCAACAGGCGCCGGCGCGGTGGTCACCGGAACAGGCTTCACTTCGAGCGGGCTGACCTGGGCTGCGGCTTCGGTATCGATCTTGGCGATGACTTCGTCGCTGGTGCAGCTCTCGCCGTCGCCCTTGACGAGCTGCGCCATCACGCCAGCGGCAGGCGCGGGCACCTCGAGCACGACCTTGTCGGTTTCGATCTCGACCAGGATTTCATCGAGCGCCACGGCTTCGCCGGGCTTCTTCTTCCATTGCAGCAAGGTGGCTTCGGCCACGGATTCTGAAAGCTGCGGAACTTTGACTTCTACGATTGCCATTTCATTTCTTTCTGTTGTTCACCCCGCGCTGGTGGCCGCATGCGAGCAGCCGAGCGCTCGAAGCGACGCCGGCGCAGGGCGGCCGGCGTCGCGTTCGAAATTCGTCACTTGGTGAGGACGAAACCCTTGAGCTTGCTGAATGCCTGGTCGAGCAGCGCCTTCAGCTGCTCTTGGTGCAGGTGGGCGTAGCCCACCGCCGGCGAAGCCGAGGCCGGGCGGCCGGCATAGCCGAGCTTCTGGCCTTCGAGCATGTTTTCGTGGATGTAGTGCTGCACGAAGAACCAGGCGCCCTGGTTCTGTGGTTCGTCCTGGCACCAGACCACGTCGGTCGCGTTGGGGAACTTCTTCAGCTCGGTGGCAAAAGCCTTGTGCGGAAAGGGGTAGAGCTGCTCCACACGAACGATGACGGTGTCCCAGGCCTTCTTCTCGTCGCGGCGCTTGATCAGGTCGTAGGCCACCTTGCCAGAGCAGGCGATGACACGCTTGACCTTGTCGTTGTCGATCTCTTCGCGGCCCGGGCCGATGACGGTGCGGAACTCACCCTTGGTGAACTCGGCGAGCGGCGACGACGCATCCTTGGCCCGCAGCAGCGACTTGGGCGTCATGATGACCAAGGGCTTGCGGAACATGCGCACCATCTGCCGGCGCAGCAGGTGGAAGATCTGGCTGGCCGAGGTGGGCTGCACGATCTGCATGTTGTTGTCGGCGGCCAGCTGCATGAAGCGCTCGAGGCGGGCCGAGCTGTGCTCCGGGCCCTGGCCTTCGTAGCCGTGCGGCAGCATCAGCGTGAGGC
>JACMKJ010000284.1 GCA_014380155.1 Rhizobacter sp.
CCATCACACGCCCAGCGCCGCGTTGGCCTGGGCCAACGGCGAAGCGCCCGCCGCTTGCGCAACCTCGAGCGCGAGCGCGCGGCCGCAGCGCAAGCGGCGGGCGCGCGCTCGCGCTCGAGGTTGCGCTCGAGCTGCTGCTTGGCCGCGCGGTACTGCTTGGGCCAGCCCACTTCGAGATAGCCGATGCGGGCCGCTTCGGTCAGCGTCCAGGCCGGGTTGGCGAGGTGCGGGCGCGCCACGGCGCACAGGTCGGCTCGGCCCGCGGCCACGATGCTGTTCACATGGTCGGCCTCCGAGATCGCACCCACTGCCATGGTGGCGATGCCGGCCTCGTTGCGGATGCGGTCGGCAAAGGGCGTCTGGAACATGCGCCCGTACACCGGCCGCTCTTTCTTGCTGACCTGGCCCGAGGAGCAATCGATCATGTCGGCACCCGCGGCCTTGAAAGCACGGGCGATCTCCACCGCGTCGTCGGGCGTGACGCCGCCGTCGACCCAGTCGTGCGCCGAGATGCGCACCGACATCGGCAGCTGCTGCGGCCACGCTTCGCGCATGGCGCTAAACACCTCCAGCGGGTAGCGCAGGCGCTTGGCCAGCGAGCCGCCGTAGTCGTCGGTGCGTTGGTTGGTCAGCGGCGAGATGAACGACGACAGCAGGTAGCCGTGCGCGCAGTGCAGCTCCAGCCAGTCGAAGCCCGCCTCGGCGGCCCAGCGGGTGGCGCGCAAGAAGTCGTCGCGCACACGTTCCATCTCGGTCCGCGTCATCGCGTGCGACCAGTCGCTGGTGCCGTCGAGGTACTGCTGCGGAGAGGCCGACACCAGGCGCCAGTTGCCCTGCGCCAGCGGCTGATCGGTGCCGCCGTCCCAGGGCACGCAGGTCGCGCCCTTGGCACCGGCGTGGCCGAGCTGCAGGCCGATCTTGGCGTCGCTGTTCGTGTGCACGAAGTCGACGATGCGTTTCCATCCGTCACGCTGCGCGGTGTTCCACAGGCCAGGGCAAGCCGGTGTGATGCGGGCCTCGGGCGAAGGGCAGGTCATCTCGGCCATCACCAGGCCGGCACCACCCATGGCGCGAGCGCCCAGGTGAGTGAGGTGGTAGTCGGCCGGCAACCCGTCGACGCAGGAGTACTGCGCCATCGGCGACACCACCACGCGGTTCTTCAGCGTGGTGCCGCGCAGCGTGAAGGGCACGAACATCGGCGGGATGGCGCCGTGGCCGAGTTGGCGCGGCGCGCCGGCGCGCTCTGCGATCCAGTCTTCGTAGTTCTCCACGTAGCCCTTGTCACGCAGGCGCAGGTTCTCGTGGCTGATACGCTGGCTGCGCGTGAGCAGCGAGTAGGCAAATTGCTGGGGCGGCAGTTGCGCATAGCGGTCGACATGCTCGAACCATTCGGTCGAGTTGCGCGCCGCGTTCTGGATGCGCAGCACGGCCACGCTGCGCTCGGCTTCGTAGCGCGCCAGTGCGTCAGGCAGGCCGCTTGATTCGCCGATGCAGCGCGCCAGCTCGATCGCGTCTTCGAGCGCGAGCTTGGTGCCCGAGCCGATCGAGAAATGCGCCGTGTGCGCCGCGTCGCCCATCAGCACCACCGGCGCACGGCCGTTGTGGTGCACCCAGCGCTCGCACACCACCCGCGGAAAGCGGATCCACTGCGCCGAGCCGCGCAGGTGGCTGGCGTTGGAGACGAGTGGGTGGCCGTCGAGGTATTTGCCAAAGAGCTTCTCGCAGAAGTGGATGGCTTCTTCTTTCTCCATCGTGGCCAGGCCGGCCGCCGCCCACACCGGCTCGGGCGCCTCGACGATGAAGGTCGACATCTCGTCGTCAAAGCGATAGGCGTGCGCCTGGAACCAACCCCATTCGGTTTTCTCGAAGGCGAAGGTGAAAGCCTCGAAGAGCTTGGTGGTGCCGAGCCAGACGAAGCGGCACAGGCGGGTGTCGATGTCGGGGCGGTAGGTGGCGGCGTATTTGCTGCGGATGCGGCTGTTGAGGCCGTCGCTTGCGATCAGCAGGTCAGCATCGGCGTAGTCTTCGTCGCTCTGCACGTCGGTCTCGAAGACGAGCTTCACGCCAAGCTGCTCGCAGCGCTGCTGAAGGATGTTGAGCAGCCGCTTGCGCCCGATGCCGCAAAAGCCGTGGCCACCGGAGCGCACGGTCTCGCCCTGGAAGTGCACCTCGATGTCGTCCCAGTGGTTGAACGCATCGAGGATCTGCGTGGCCGTCACCGGGTCGGCGGCCTGCAGGTTGCCGAGCGTCTGGTCGGAAAACACCACGCCCCAGCCGAAGGTGTCGTAGGGGCGGTTGCGTTCGACCACGGTGATGTCGTGCGACACATCCTGCTGCTTCATCAGCAACGCGAAATACAGGCCCGAAGGGCCGCCACCGATGCAGACGATCTTCATGGCTTGGGTTTCTCTGTCAGGGCGTCTCGCAGCCTGAAGCGCTGCAGCTTGCCGGTGGCCGTGCGCGGCAGCTCGGGCCGGAACTCGATGGCGCGCGGGTACTTGTAGGGCGCGATGGTGGCCTTGACGAAGTCTTGCAGCGTGCGCACCAGCGCGTCTTCACTCGCCTGCCCCGGTTTCAGGACGACGAAGGCCTTGACGATCTGGCCGCGCTCGCTGTCAGGCACGCCGATCACCGCGCATTCGGCCACCGCGGGGTGGGCCATCAAGGCTTCTTCCACTTCGGGCGCGCCGATGTTGTAGCCGGCCGAGACGATCATGTCGTCGGTGCGCGACTGGTAGTGGAAGTAGCCGTCGGCGTCCATCAAATAGGCGTCGCCGGTGTAGTTCCAGCCGTCTTTCACGTACTGGCGCTGGCGCTCGTCGTCGAGGTAGCGGCAGCCGGTGGGACCTTTGACGGCCAGCTTGCCGATGGTGCCGACCGGCGCCGGGCGGCCGTCGTCGCCCATCACGCAGGCCTGGTAGCCGGGCACCACCACGCCGGTGGCGCCTGGGCGCGCGTGCTGCTCGTCGGCCGAGATGAAGATGTGCAGCATCTCGGTGGCGCCGATGCCGTCGATGAGCTCGATGCCGGTGCTGTCTTTCCACAGCGTGCGGGTGGAGGCGGGCAACACCTCGCCGGCCGACACGCACTTGCGCAGCGGGCCGCCGTGGGCAACGCCCAGGCGCATGGCCTGCGCCTGCGCGGCCATCGCGCGGTAGGAGGTGGGGGATGTGAAGAGCACGTTGGCTGCATGCTGCTGGATGGCATCGAGCAAGGCCGGCGGGTTGGCCTTCTCGAGCAGCAGCGCCGAGGCGCCGATGCTCATCGGGAACAGCACCAGCCCGCCCAGCCCGTAAGTGAAGGCCAGCGGCGGGCTGCCGACGAAGAGGTCGTCGGCGCTGGCGCGCAGCACGTGCGGCGGCCAGCAGGCGCAGGCGGCGAGCACGTCGCGATGAAAGTGCATGGTGGCCTTGGGCAGGCCGGTGGTGCCCGAGGTGAAGGCCAGCATGCAGGTGTCTTCGGCGGCGGTGGGCACCGGGTTGAAGCTGGCGCTGTGGCGCTGCATGGCAGCGTCGAGGCTGTGAGGTCCGACCGAGCCGTAACAACGCAGTTCGCGCAGCGTGCCACTCGTCGAGCGGGCGAGGGTCAGTTCTTCGTCCAGCGTGGCATCACACAGCGCGTGGCTGATCTCGGCCTTGGCGATGACCTGCCCCAATTCCTTGGCGCGCAGCAGCGGCATGGTGCCCACCGCAACCCCGCCGGCGCGCACCACCGCGAACCAGCAGGCAACCAGCATGGCGTTGTTGGGTGCGCGCAGCAGCACGCGATTGCCCGGCACCAGGCCCATCTCGTGCGTGAGCACGTTGGCGATGCGGTTCGATTGCGCCAGCAGCTCGGCATACGTCCAGACCAGCCCACCCGGCTCGCGCAGGCAGATGCGGTCGCCCCGGCCCGACGCGACAGCCCGGTCGAGCAGCTCTGCGCCACAGTTCACACGCTCCGGGAAACGCAGCGCGTCAGACTCGAACAGGAACTCCGGCCACTGCTCCCGCGGTGGCAGCCGATCACGCGCAAAGGTGTCGATGTGGGCAGTGAACGACATGGCCTGGTGTCACCTCAGCGAGCCCGGCGCTTCGAGGCAGCCGTCTTGGCCGGGAGTGCGCCCCCCGTGGCCGGTTGAAGCAGCAACGCGCGCAGGCGCCCGAGCTGGGCATACAGCGCTTCCTTGTGCGCCAGGCTCAGGCCAGCGAACAGTTCAGCCAGCCACGTTTCGTGTTCACCGGCCATGGCAGCGAACCGGCTGCGCCCCAGGCGTGTGAGCCGCACGCGGAAGGAACGCCCGTCGTCGGGATCGTCGCTGCGCTCCACCCAGCCGTCGGCCACCAGTTGGTCGGTGAGGCCGGTCACGTTGCCGCCCGACACCATCATGTAGCTCGACAGGGTGTTCATGCGAAGACCCTCAGGGTGCCGGTCGAGCTGCGCCAGGTAATCGAAGCGCGGCAGTGTGGTGTCGAAGCGTGTGCGCAGCCGCGAGCGGATCTCTTGTTCGATCTGCGTGGTGCAGGCGAGAAGCCGCAGCCAGACGCGGGTGTCGAGGTGATCGTCTTCCGCGGCCCGGCCTTCGAAGCCGATGCGGCTGTCGTGCGAGTCGGGCAGGCCATGCGCTGAATGCATGACAATTAGTTTAGGTTTAAAGCTTTAAATGTCAAGCAAATGATCACCCCGCACGCGTCGTGTCGGGCCGCAGCACCAGGGCCTCGACCAACTCGCCTCGCTCCCGTCGCTGGGCCACGCTGCCCTGTCGCCCGAGCAGCGATTCGCCGACCTCCCACGCGTAGAGCGCGAAGCCCCGCGACCGCGCCTGCGCGATGGAGAAGCCGAGCGCGGAGAAACATTGCGCGATGTAGGCGATGCGGCGCGCGTCCACCTCGTCCACCGCATGCTGCGCATTGCGATCACGCCGCGCCCAGGCGCGAATGGCGAGCTCGATGCCGGCCGCACGCTCTGCTGCACGGCCACGGAACGGCAGCGAGATCAGCTCGCGCACCAACATGCGCGGGTTGGTGGTCTGGTGCTCGAAGCGCTGGATCAGCAGTTCGGTCGCCCTGTCACGCCACTGCGTGAGCAAGGCCTGCAGCAAACCATCGCGGTCACGAAAGTGCCAATAGAAGCTGCCGCGCGTTACGCCCAGCTGCTTGGCGACCACATCGACGCGCACGCTGTCGATGCCCTTGTCCACCAGCAGCGCGGTCGCAGCCTCGACCCAATGCTCGGGCGTGAGCGTGTTCCGGAAGGCAGACACAGGGGCCATGGCCTGGGCTTGAAGTGAAGACGGCCACAGGATGCCACCATACAGGCCTGCACGGTGCATGGTGTAAACACCCTTGCCTGCTGAATTCGGAAAGCTAGCATGCCTTCCATACAGACATGTATGGAAAACCGAGATGAGCCCCGCCTTCTTCAACGACCCGCGTCGCCTGGCCCCACCCGAGGTGCTGAGCACGGCGCTCCAGGGCGGAGGTTTCATCCTGCGTTCGCCGCAGCCTCTGGCGCCCCACGCCCGGTGCGTTGGCGAGTGGGTGCAGCACTGGGCCGAGCACTCCCCCGACACACCCGCACTGGCCGAACGCGCAGCCGGCGACGGCTGGCGCGCGCTGAGCTACCGAGCGTTGCGACACGCGGTGGGGTCGGTTGCACAAAGCTTGCTCGACATGAAGCTCGCGCCGGCTGCGCCGGTCGTGATCCTGTCCGACAACTCGGTCGACCATGCGGTGCTGATGCTGGCGGCCCTGCACGTCGGCAGGCCGGTGTGCACCGTGTCGAGCGCCTACAGCCGCGCGGCGCGCGACTTCGCCAAGATCCACGGCATCCTGGCCACCTTGCGGCCGGGCCTGGTGTATGCCTCCGATGCGCACACCTACGGCCCCGCACTCGCAGGTATCGACCTCGGCGAGGCGCCAGTCGTCTTCAGCCAGGGCGCCGAGGCGGTGGCCGGTGCCACACCGTTCTCGTCGATGCTGGCCACACCGGAAGGGCCCGGCGTGATCGAGGCGTATCTGGCAATCCGCCCCGACGACCATGCCAAATACTTGCTGACCTCCGGCTCGACCGGCCAACCCAAGGTGGTGATCAACACGCACCGCATGTTGTGCGCCAACCAGCAGCAGATGGCCCAGACCTGGCGCTTTCTCGCCGATGAGAAGCCGGTGATCCTCGACTGGCTTCCCTGGAGCCACACCTTCGGCGGCAACCACAACCTGAACCTCGTGCTGCGCAACGGCGGCACGCTCTACATCGACGACGGCCGCCCCGCGCCCGGGCTGGTCGAGAAGACCCTGCGCAACCTGCGCGAGGTGCGGCCCACGCTGTACTTCAACGTGCCACGAGGCTTCGACATGCTGCTGCCCGCGCTCGAGAGCGATGCCGATCTGGCGCGCGCCATCTTCTCGCGCCTGCGCCTGGCCTTCTACGCCGGAGCGGCGCTGCCACAGGCCTCATGGGACCGCCTGCAGGCCGTCGCCGCCACGGTGCGAGACGAGCCGCTGTGGTTCACCACCTCGTGGGGTGCGACCGAAACCGCGCCCGCCGTCACCAGCGCGCACTGGCAGCTCGACCGCGCCGGCGTGATCGGTTTGCCGCTGCCCGGCGTCGAACTGAAGTTCGTGCCCAACGGCGAGAAGCTCGAGATGCGGGTGCGTGGGGTCACGGTGTTCCCCGGCTATCGCGATTCGCCCGAGCAGACGCACGCTGCCTTCGACGAAGACGGCTTCTACCGCATCGGCGACGCCGGCTTCCTGGCCGACCCGGCGCGGCCCGCCGCGGGTGTGGTCTTCAACGGCCGTGTCGCCGAAGACTTCAAGCTCAGCACCGGCACCTGGGTCTCGGTCGGCACGCTGCGCGTGCGGCTGCTGTCTGCGCTGGCACCGCTCGCACAAGACGCCGTCATCACCGGCCACGACCGCGACGAAGTGGGCGCCCTGCTCTTCCCGAGCGCCCAGGCTCAGGCCATGAGCGCTTCTGAGCGCGACGCTCGCGCGGCTACCGCACTGCGCCTGCTGCAGACCGAAGGGGGCGGCTCGTCGCAGAGCCCGAAGCGGGTGATGTGGTTGACCGAAGCGCCGAACGCCGAGGCAGGCGAGATCACCGACAAGGGCTACCTCAACCAGCGCGCGGTGCTGCTGCGCCGAGCCGCTGACGTGCAGGCGCTGTACTCGGTGCCGCCCGATGCTGGCATCGTCATGGGCCGCTGAGGCTCAGACCCCGAGCAGGGTGTGGAGCTGGCCCGCATCGCGCCCCAGCTCGGCAGAGCCGGCGTCCAGCACGACGCGCCCCTTCTGCAGCACCACACACCGATCGGTGTGCATGAGCACCGAGCGGAAGTTGCGGTCCACCACCAGCGAGGCCATCCCACTCGCACGGATGATGCCGATGATCCGCCAGATCTCGGCAACGATCAGCGGCGCCAGGCCTTCGGTGGCCTCGTCGAGCACGATCAGGTCAGGGTGGGTCATCAGCGCACGGCCGATGGAGACCATCTGTTGTTCACCACCCGACAACTGCCCGCCCTGGCTGTTGATGCGCTCGGCCAAACGGGGAAAGGTTTCGAGCACCCGCTCCAGGGTCCAGTCGCACTGTCCCATGAGGCCCGGCCGCGCGGCCATGATCAGGTTTTCGCGCACCGACAGGTTCGGGAACACGCCGCGCCCCTCCGGCACGTAGCCGATGCCAAGCCGCACGATGCGGTCAGGCGTTTCGCGCGAGACCTCGCGGCCCGTCACCTTCACGCTGCCGCTGCTGGCACGCACCAGGCCGAGGATCGTGCGGATGAGCGTCGTCTTGCCCATGCCGTTGCGCCCGAGCAGGCCCACGGCCTCGCCCCGGGCCACCGAGAACGACACGCCATGCAGGATGTGGCTCTGCCCGTAGTGCGTGTGAAGCTCGCGGGTCTCGATCATGGCGTCGGTGCTCATGTCAGATCCCCTCACCCAGGTACGCCACCTGGACCTCGGCGTTGGCGCGAATCGACGCCGGGTCACCGCTCGCCAGCACCCGGCCGTCGACCATCACGGTGATGATGTCGGCCACCTTGAACACCGCATCCATGTCGTGTTCGACGAGCAGCAGGGCATGGCTTGCCTTGAGGTCGTGCAACAGCGCCAGCATGCGCTCGGACTCTTCGGCGCCCATGCCGGCCAGGGGCTCGTCGAGCATCAGCACCTTGGGGTGGGTGGCCAGGCACATGGCGATCTCGAGCTGGCGCTTCTGGCCGTGCGACAGCGCGCCGGCCGGGCGGTCGATCACGGCGGCGAGGCCCGCCTTCTCGATCGCCTGTTCGGCCGAACTCATGCTCGTGGCACAACGGCTTGCGGGCGTCCACCAGTCGAACACACGGGGAAGTCGCGACTGCGCCGCGAGGCGGCAGTTCTCGCGCACGCTGAACGCGCCGAAGATATTGTTGCGCTGGTAGCTGCGCCCGAGTCCTGCGCGTGCGCGGCGCGGTTGTGTCCAGCGCGTGGCGTCCTGGCCCAGCAGTTCGACGCAGCCACCGCTTACGTCGATCTCGCCCGACAGCACGTTGACGAGGGTCGACTTGCCCGCCCCGTTGGTGCCGATCACGGCATGCAGCTGCCCCGGGTGAAGGGTGAGCGACACGTCTTCGACCGCCTTCACCCCACCAAAATGCCGGCTGATGCGCTCAGCGCGCAACCACGGCGCCGATGCGGCGAAGTCGCTCATGCATGCTCCTTGCGATCGAGCAGGCCCACCAGGCCCTTCGGCATGGTGGCCACGCACACGATGATGGTGAGCCCCAGCGGCAACTGCCAGTGTTTGGCGAGGTCGCCGAAGATCGCCTGCGACTGGAACAGCTCCTGCAGCAGCGTGAACGCCAGCGCACCCAGCATCGCGCCTCGCAGATGGCCCAGGCCGCCGAGGATGATCATGATCAGCAAGGCGCCGCTCTGGTGCCACGACACCATCTCGGGGTTGACCACGCCGTCCTTGAGCGCCCACAGGAAGCCGGCCAGCCCGGCCAGCATCGCCGACAGCACGAACGCCCCGAGCTTGTAGGGGTAGGTTGAAAAACCGGCGGCACGCATGCGCTGCTCGTTCGCCTTGATGCCCGCCAGCGCGCGCCCATAGCGGCTGCGCAGCATCACAGCCAGCAGGCCAAAGGTGCCGACCAGACACGCGAGCGCGAAGAAGTACAGCCCGTGCCCCGCCTCCAGATCAAAGGGCTTCCACCCGAAGAGGCTGGCATCGGGCTTGACGTAGAGGTAGATGCCGTCGCTGCCGCCGCCGAAGCTGGTGTCGTGGAACACGAAGTAGGCCATCTGCGCAAAAGCCAGCGTGATCATGATGAAGTAGACCCCTTCGGTGCGCAGCGACAGCGCACCAACGACCAGTGCGAACGCTCCTGCGGCCAGCATCGAGACCGGCAGGACCCACCACAAGGACACCGCCTCAGCCTGCGGCGTGAGCAACGCGACCGTGTACGCCGAAATACCGAAGAACGCGGCCTGGCCGAAGCAGATCAGGCCGGTCTGCCCCACCAGCAGCTCAAGGCTCAACGCAAAGATGGCGAGGATCATGACCTTCAACGCCTGGTCGACATAAAAGCTCGACCCGACCATCGGGAACGCAGTCAGCAGCGCAAAGGCAAGCAGCACGGGGGCCAGCTTCCACCAGAAGTCTCGCGACATGGCAGGTCTCGGTACGCTGACGGGCTGGGCGGGCACACGAAGCAGATCAACCGGCACGGAACAGGCCCTTGGGTTTCCAGAGCAGCATCGCCGCCATCAACAGGTACACCAGCATGCCGGCCACTGCGGGCAGCAAGACCTTGCCGAAGGTGTCGATCACACCCACCAACAAGGCTGCGATGAAGGCGCCGCGGATCGACCCGATGCCGCCGATCACCACAACCACGAAACAGATGATCAGCACCTGCCCGCCCATGCCGGGGTAGACCGAGCTGACCGGTGCGGCCACCATCCCCGCCAGAGCAGCGAGTGCCACACCGATGGCAAACACCACGCGGTACAGCAAGCGGATCGGGATGCCGAGCGCCTGCACCATTTCGCGGTTGGTCGCGCCGGCGCGAATGCGCATGCCGAGCCGGCTGCGCGTCATGACCCACCACATCGCCACCGCCACCAGCAGGCACACGGCCGAGATGAACAGGCGGTAGACGGGGTACGACATCATGTCGCCCAGCGGCACGCTGCCGCTCAGCCAGTCGGGCACCGCCACGCCGTGCACGTCATTGCCGAGAAGGATGCTGCGCAGCTCCTCGAACACGAGGATCAGCGCATAGGTCATCAGCACCTGTTGCAGGTGCTCGCGCTGGTAGAGGTAGCTGAAGAACACCCACTCGAGCACATAACCGAACGCCACCGCGAGCGGGATGCCCACCAGCAGCGTGGCAAAAAAGCCACCCCCGAACCAGCGATCGACCAGCGGCGCGAGCGCGTAGGCCATGTAGGCACCGATCATGTAAAAGCTGCCGTGCGCCAGGTTGATCACGCCCATGATCCCGAAGATCAGCGTGAGGCCGCTGGCTACCAGGAACAGCAGCAGCCCGTACTGGATGCTGTTCAGGCACTGGATGAGAAAGGTGGTCAGGTCCATGCAAAGCTGGGGTCGTCATCAGCGGGGGCCAGCGCCGGGCCGCTCCCAAGCGGCCCCGCACCCCCTCGGGGGGTGGTCGCGGTCAACCGCGACCGGGGGTTGTCATTCACTCAGAGTTTGCAGCCACGCGCCGGGTCGGCCAGTGCCTTGGCGGCCAACCCGATGTTGCGGTTGACCTTGCCTTCGACCTTGCGCAGATAGATGTCTTGAATCGGGTTGTGCGACGTTGACATCGTGAATGCCCCACGCGGGCTGTCGACCTTCGCGGTCTCCATCGCCTTGACCACCACGTCGCGCTTGCTGAAGTCGCCCTTGGCGGCCGCGAGGCCCGTCGCCAGAAGCTGTGCAGCGTCGTAGCCTTGCACTGCGTAGACGTCAGGTTGCAGCTTGTAGGTCTTGGCGTAGTTGGTGCGGAACACCTTGTCCTTCGGGTTGCCCAGATCGTCAGCATAGTGAAGCGTGGTGAGCAGCCCGTTGGCCGCCTCGCCCTGCGCTTCCAGCGTGCCGTCGGTCAGGAAGCCCGCGCCGTAGAGCGGGATGCGGTCCTTGAGGCCAGCGGCTGCGTAGTCCTTGACGAACTTCACGGCACCGCCGCCGGCAAAGAACACATAGACCGCATCGGGCTTCATCGCGGCGATCTCGGTCAGCAGCGCCTGGAACTCGACGTTCGGAAACGGCACGCTGAGTTCTTTCAGCACCTTGCCGCCCTTCGACTCAAAGCCTTCCTTGAAGCCCCGCACCGACTCGTCACCGGCGGCGTACTTCCAGGTCAGGGTGACGGCTGTCTTGTGCTTCTGCTTCTCGGCCGCCACCAGGCCCATCGCATAAGCCGGTTGCCAGTTCGAGAACGAGGTGCGGAAGATGTTCGGCGCGCACATGGGGCCGGTCACGGCGTCGGCACCGGCGTTGGGCACGATCAGCAGGGTGTTGCTTTCCTTGGCCGCCTTGGCCATGGCCAAGGCCACGCCGGAGTGAACCGTGCCGACGATCACGTCGACGTTGTCTCTCTTGATCAGCTTGTTGACGTTGTCGGTGGCCTTGGACGGCTCGGACTCGTCGTCGACCTTCACGAACTCGATCTCGCGCCCGCCGATCTTGCCGCCGTTTTCGTCGGCGTAAAGGCGAAAGCCGTTTTCGATGGCGGTGCCGAGCGCCGCAAACGTGCCGGTGTAGGGCAGCATGAAGCCTACCTTGAGCTTGCCTTGGGTCTGGGCGAATGCCGTACCGGCACCGAGGCACAGGGCTGCTGCGGTGGCGATAGAAAGAAAGCGATTCATCGGGGGTCTCCTTCAGTTGAATGTCGGCAGGTCAGGTGGTCAAAGCATGCGACAGAAAGCGTTTTGCGGCAGCGATCACCGCGGCTGGCTGATCGCGGTGGGGTGAATGGCCGCAGGTGGTGAGTTTGAGCAATTCGGTCTGCGGTGCGCGCCGGGCAATACCCTCGATCTGCTCCATCGTTCCGTAGGGATCGTCATGCCCCTGGATCGCCAGCACCGGGCAGCGGATGGCGGGCAGCATCGATTCGATGGTCCATGTGGGGAAGCGCGGGTCCAGCCAGATGTCGTTCCAACCCCAGAACGCGGAGTCGACATCGCCGTGGTAGCGCGCCAATTTGTCGCGCAGGTCGGTCGACCGGTAGGCCTCGCGGGCCTCGCGGATGCTGACCAGGCCGAACTCTTCGACCAGGATGTGAGGTGCCATGACGATGGCGCCGGCCACCCGTTCGGGAAAGCTCGCGGCATGGATCAGTGCAATGGAACCGCCGTCGCTGTGGCCGAACAACCAAGGCGGCTCGGCGCGCGAGTCGACGCCCAAGGCTGCCAGCAAGGCCGGTAGCACTTCCCGCGCTTGGACATGCATGAAGTCCAGGCCCCAGCGCTCGTCGTGCGGGCGCGGCGTGGATCGGCCGTATCCCGGTCGTGAATAGACCAGCCCGCGCACACCCGCTGCGAAGCACAGCTGCTGCGGGAAACCCTTCCACATCGACAGCGAGCCCAGCCCCTCGTGAAGAAACACGAGCAGTGGCGTGTGGGCCGTGACACGCGAATCATCGGTGCCAATCCATGCGAACTCGATGTCGCAGGGGCGCCCACCCACCGAGAGGTGAACCAGGCTGCTGCTCATGCCCGGCTCTTCTGCTCCGCGTCGCGCAGGCGAAAGCGCTGGATCTTGCCGGTGGCGGTCTTGGGCAGGTCGGGCACGAACTCGATGACGCGCGGGTACTTGACCGGTGCGAGCTTCGATTTGACGAAGGCCTTGAGCTCCTCTGCCAGCGCCTCGCTGGCCTTGTCCGCCTGCTTGAGCACGACAAACGCCTTCGCTTTGGTCAGGCCGTTCTCATCGTTGATGCCGATCACGGCCGCCTCGAGCACGGCGGGGTGCTGCACCAGCGTGGACTCGACCTCGAAGGGCGACACATATTGGCCGCTCACCTTGAGCATGTCGTCGCTGCGGCCCGCGTAGACGTAGTAGCCGTCGGCATCGCGGAAGTATTTGTCACCGCTCTTGGTCCAGGCGCCCTGGAAAGTCTCGCGCGACTTGGCACGGTTGGCCCAATACATCAATGCGGCCGTAGGCCCCTTGATGAAAAGCTCGCCGACCTGTTCTGGGCCGGTGAGGGGCTGGCCGCTTTCGTCGCGAAGCTCCACCTCGTAGCCCGCCACGGGCTTGCCGGTGGTGCCGTAGCGCACGTCGCCCGGGCGGTTCGAGATGAAGATGTGCAGCATCTCCGTCGAACCGATGCCGTCGATGATCTGTGCCCCGAAGTGCGCTGTAAACCGCTCTCCGATCTCACGCGGCAGCGCCTCTCCCGCGGATGAGCACATGCGCAATGCCACCTGATCGCGTGCCGGCAACGCGGGTGAGGCCAGCATCCCGGCGTAGCCGGTCGGCGCACCGAAATAGACCGTGGCCTGGTGGCCCGTCATCCGCTTGAAGCAGGCGTCTGGCGTGGGTCGCTCCGCCATCAGCACCACCGTCGCACCCACGGACAACGGGAAGGTGAGTGAATTGCCCAGCCCATAGGCGAAGAACAATTTGGCGGCCGAGAAAACGACGTCTGATTCGGTCAGGCCCAGCACCGGCTTGGCATATAGCTCGGCCGTCCAGTACAGACTGGCTTGTGCATGAACGGTGCCCTTGGGGCGCCCCGTCGAACCCGACGAATACAACCAGAAGGCTGCGTCGTCAGCGCCGGTGTCGGCGTGCCGGGCCATCGGCGCTTGCGCGGACAGCCAGGCTCCAAACTCGAAAGCACCTGCAGGCAAGCTGCCCGTCGGATGGCTGACAACGATGGAGCGCAGCTCGTGCGGTCCCTTTTCCATGGCCGCCTGTAGTGCCGGCAGGAGCGAACCGGAGACCAGCGCAGCCTGCGCGTGGCTGTTGGCCAGCATGAAGGCGTAGTCATCGGGTGGCAGCAAGGTGTTCACTGCCACCGGCACTACACCCGCGTAGAGCGCGCCGAGAAAACTCACCGGCCAGTCGTTGCCGTCTTGCATCAGCAGCAGCACTCGCTCTTCGCGATGCAGCCCCAGGGCCAGGAGCGCTGCAGCACAACGGCGCACTCGCTCGGCCAGCTCGCCGTAGCTCAGGGTGCCGGCATCGTCGATGAAGGCGGGCTTGCTGGCGCGGCCGGCGTTTTGCGCGATCAGGTGCTGCGCAAAGTTGAAGCGCTCCGGGGGCGCGGCGACGGGGTGGCTCATCGTTGTCTCCTCAACAGGCTCAGGCCGGGAGCCCGCCCAGCTTGGGGTTGATGCAGATCAGTGCATGTCAAGAACATGTTGAATAATTCTGTTCAGTGCATGAAACTTACTGCGCATGACCGCCGTGGTCAAGCACTATAGTGCATATGCTCGGGAAAACACCCAACCATGAAGATCGATGACGCACAGGCGCCCCAGAGCGCCGCGGCGGAGCCAGAAGCAGCCCGGGAGCCGTTTTTGGTGGCGCTGGGAGAACGGGTGCGCTCGCTGCGCGCCCGCAAAGGGATGACCCGAAAAGCCTTCGCTGTGGCGTCCGACGTGTCAGAGCGGCACCTGGCCAACCTGGAACTCGGGGTCGGCAACCCTTCGGTGCTGGTGCTGCGACAGATCGCCCAGGCCTTGGGCTCCCCGATGGCCGAGTTGCTGGGCGACGAGACTGCATCGTCGCCCGAGTGGCTGCTGATCCGCGACCTGCTGCGCGGCCGATCCGACGACGAGCTTCGCCGTGGCCGCCTGGCACTGGCCGAGCAGTATGGCGAGGCCAGCCGCCCTGGCGCCCGCACACAGCGCATTGCCTTGATCGGCTTGCGCGGCGCAGGCAAATCCACACTCGGCCAGATGTTGGCAGACAGCCTCGACGTGCCCTTCGTCGAGCTGAACCGCGAGTTGGAGCGTGTCGCCGGTTGCAGCATTTCCGAGGTCCACAACCTCCTCGGGCAAGCGGCCTACCGCCGCTACGAGCGCCGCGCGCTGGAAGAAACGATTCAGCTCTACCCCGACGCGGTGATTGCCACGCCCGGCGGCATCGTCTCCGACCCGGCCACCTTCAACCTGTTGCTCTCGCACTGCTACACGGTGTGGCTCAAGGCTTCGCCAGAAGAGCACATGCAACGGGTCATGGCGCAGGGCGATCTGCGCCCGATGGCCGGCAGCTCCGAGGCCATGGAAGACCTGCGCCGCATCCTGTCCGGCCGCTCGGCCTTCTACGGCCGCGCCGATCTCAGCTTCGACACGGGCGGCAAGCCTGCGAGCGAGAGCTTTGCCCAGCTGCGCGAGGCGATCAGCGCCTCGTTGGGGCGCTGAGGGAGCACCCCAATTTCCGGCGCCACCCGACGCCTGGCAAAAGACATGCAGCGCAGTGCGTGTTTGTACTTGACGGCCTGAAAGCATGCACTAAGATGCAGTCATCGAGAAAATGTGCATCATCTTGCATGTTTTGCTCAGCCCGCCAAGGAGACAGCGATGAATGCAAACGTCGTCGAGCCCCAAGCTCGCGTGGACTACCAGATCGACCCCACGCGCTACAGGCACTGGTCGATCAAGACCGAAGGCAGCGTGGCCACCCTCGGCCTGGCCATCGATGAAAACGCCGGCCTGCGACCCGGCTACAAACTCAAGCTCAACAGCTACGACCTGGGCGTCGACATCGAGCTGTACGACGCGCTGAACCGCATCCGCTTCGAGCACCCCGAGGTACGCAGCGTGGTCGTCACGAGCCTCAAGGACCGTGTGTTCTGCTCCGGCGCCAACATCTTCATGCTGGGCGTCTCCAGCCATGCGTGGAAGGTGAACTTCTGCAAGTTCACCAACGAGACGCGCAACGGCATCGAAGACTCATCACGCCACTCGGGCCTGAAGTTCATTGCGGCAGTGAACGGCGCCTGCGCGGGCGGCGGCTACGAGCTGGCCCTGGCCTGCGACGAGATCATCCTGGTGGACGACCGCTCTTCGTCGGTCAGCCTGCCCGAAGTGCCCTTGCTGGGTGTGCTCCCCGGAACCGGCGGTTTGACACGTGTGACCGACAAGCGCCACGTGCGCCACGACCTGGCCGACATCTTCTGCACCAGCGTCGAGGGCGTGCGTGGGCAGCGCGCCGTGGAGTGGCGCCTGGTCGACCAGGTCGCCAAGCCGGCCGTGTTTGGCCAACGGGTTCAGGAGCGCGCCCAAGAACTTGCCGCGCAGAGCGACCGCCCCGCCGGCGCCAAGGCAATCGCGCTGACGCCGATCTCGCGCAGCATCGAAGCCGATGCCTTGCGTTACCCCCACGTCACGGTCGAAATCGACCGCAGCAAGCGCACTGCCACCTTCACCGTGAAGGCCCCCCAGGCCGCTCAACCCGGCGACGTCGACGGCATCGTGGCCGCAGGCGTCAACTGGTGGCCGCTCGCGATGGCGCGCGAGCTCGATGACGCCATCTTGTCGATGCGCACCAACGAGCTCGACATCGGCACCTGGCTGTTGAAGACCGAAGGCGACGCCTCCTTGGTGCTCGCCGCCGACGCAAGCCTCCTGCAACACCAGAATCACTGGTTCGTGCGCGAGACCATCGGCCTGCTGCGCCGCACGCTGGCGCGCCTGGACGTCTCGTCGCGCACGCTGTTTGCATTGATCGAGCCGGGGTCGTGCTTCGCCGGCACCTTGCTCGAGCTGGCGCTGGCCTGTGACCGCAGCTACCAGCTCGCCCTGCCCGACGATGCCGACAAGGCGCCGAAGCTCACCGTCGGCGATGTCAACTTCGGGCTGTACCCGATGGTCACCGACCAGTCGCGCCTGCAGCGGCGCTTTTACAACGAACAACCGGCACTCGAAGCCGTGCGCGCGCAGATGGGCCAGCCGCTGGACGCCGATGCGGCGCATGCACTCGGCCTGGTGACCGCCGCCCCCGACGACATCGACTGGGCCGATGAGATTCGCATCGCCATCGAAGAGCGCGTGGCCATGTCGCCCGATGCGCTGACAGGCCTGGAGGCCAACCTGCGCTTCAACGGCCCCGAGACGATGCGCACGCGCATCTTCGGCCGCCTGACGGCCTGGCAGAACTGGATCTTCCAGCGCCCCAACGCCGTGGGCGACAAGGGCGCACTGAAGGTTTATGGCAAGGGCGAGAAAGCCCAGTTCGATCTCAACCGTGTCTAGCCTGGAATGAACATGAGCACCATCAACTACACCGACAAGATCCCCAACAACGTCAACCTCAGCGAAGACCGCACGCTGCAGCGCGCGCTCGAGCAGTGGCAACCCAACTTCATCAACTGGTGGGACGACGTGGGGCCTGAAGGTTCGACCGACTTCGACGTCTACTTGCGCACGGCGGTCAGCGTCGACCCGCAAGGCTGGGCCCAGTTCGGGCACGTGAAGATGCGCGACTACCGCTGGGGCATCTTCCTCAACCCCGGCGATGCCGAGCGCAAGGTGCACTTCGGCGACCACCGCGGCGAGAAGGTGTGGGCCGACGTGCCCGGCGAGCACCGGGCCAACCTGCGCCGCATCATCGTGACGCAAGGCGACACCGAGCCGGCGTCCGTCGAGCAGCAACGCCACCTCGGGCTGACGGCGCCGTCGATGTACGACCTGCGCAACCTGTTCCAGATCAACGTGGAAGAAGGCCGACACCTGTGGGCGATGGTCTACCTGCTGCACCGCCACTTCGGGCGCGACGGCCGCG
>JACMKJ010000285.1 GCA_014380155.1 Rhizobacter sp.
CACCGTCGTGCGTATGGCGCAGGACTTCTCGATGCGCTACCGCCTCGTCGACGGCCAGGGCAACTTCGGCTCGCTCGATGGCGACAACGCGGCGGCCATGCGTTACACCGAAATCCGCCTGGCCAAGATCGCCCACGAGATGCTGGCCGATCTGGACAAGGAGACAGTCGACTTCGGCCCCAATTACGACGGTTCCGAAAAAGAACCCCTGGTTCTGCCGACCCGCCTGCCCAATCTGCTGGTGAATGGTTCGGGGGGTATTGCGGTGGGCATGGCCACCAATATCCCGCCGCACAACCTGAATGAAGTTGTTGATGCCTGTCTGCATCTCCTGAAAAACCCTCAGGCCACCATTGACGAATTGATCGAAATCATCCCGGCGCCCGATTTCCCCACCGCCGGCATCATTTACGGCACCAGTGGGGTGCGCGACGGCTACCGCACTGGCCGGGGCAAGGTGGTGATGCGTGCCAAGTGCCACTTCGAAGACATCGACAAGGGCGCCCGCCAAGCCATCATCGTCGACGAGATCCCGTATCAGGTGAACAAGAAGAACCTGCTCGAGCGCATGGCCGAGCTGGTCCACGAGAAGAAGATCGAGGGCATCAGCCACATTCAAGACGAGTCCGACAAATCGGGCATGCGCGTCGTGATCGAGCTGAAGCGCGGCGAAGTGCCCGAGGTCGTGCTCAACAACCTGTACAAGCAGACTCAGCTGCAAGACACGTTCGGCATGAACATGGTGGCGCTGATCGACAACCAGCCCAAGCTGTGCAACCTGAAGGATCTGATCGCGATCTTCCTGGAGCACCGCCGCGAGGTCGTCACACGCCGCACGGTGTTCGAGCTGCGCAAGGCTCGCGAACGTGGCCACGTGCTCGAAGGCCTCGCTGTGGCGCTGGCCAACATCGATGAGTTCATCGAGACCATCAAGACCTCGGCCACCCCGCCCCTCGCCAAGGCGGCGCTGATGAGCAAGTCATGGGATTCGTCGCTGGTGCGCGAGATGCTGGCCCGCGCCGAGGGCGAAACCCCCGGCGGGCGCGAAGCCTTTCGTCCCGAAGGGCTGCCGCGCGAAAACGGTATGCAGGCCGATGGCCTCTATCGTTTGTCTGACGACCAAGCGGGCGAAATCCTGCAAATGCGCCTGCAGCGCCTCACGGGCCTGGAGCAGGACAAGATCGTCAACGAATACAAGGACGTGATGGCGCAGATCGCCGATCTGCTCGATATCCTGGCCACGCCTTCGCGCGTGACCACCATCATTTCCGACGAGCTGCAAGCCATCAAGCTCGAGTTCGGCCAGACCAAGGTTGGCGCTCGTCGCAGCGCCATCGAGCACAACGCCCAAGACCTGGGCACCGAAGACCTGATCACGCCCACCGATATGGTGGTCACGCTTTCGCACACCGGCTACATCAAGAGCCAGGCACTGAGCGAATACCGTGCACAAAAACGCGGAGGCCGCGGCAAACAGGCCACACAAACCAAGGAAGACGACTGGATCGACCAGCTCTTCATTGCCAATACGCACGACTACATCCTGTGCTTCACCAACCGTGGCCGCGTCTACTGGATCAAGGTGTGGGAAGTGCCGCAAGGCTCGCGCAACTCGCGTGGCAAGCCCATCGTCAACATGTTCCCGCTGCAAGCCGGCGAAAAGGTAAACGTGGTGCTGCCGCTGACCGACGGCTTCCGGAGCTTCCCGGCCGACCACTACATCTTCATGGCCACCGCACAAGGTGTGGTCAAGAAGACCTCCCTCGATGAATTCAGCAACCCGCGCAAGGCCGGCATCATCGCCGTCGACCTCGACGAAGGCGACTACCTCATCGGAGCCTCCCTCACCGACGGCAAACACGACGTGATGCTCTTCAGCGACGGTGGCAAGGCCGTGCGCTTCGATGAAGACGATGTGCGAGCCATGGGCCGCAACGCCCGTGGTGTGCGCGGCATGGACCTCGGCGACGGCCAGAGCGTGATCGCCATGCTGGTGGCTGAAGACGAAACGCAGAGCGTGCTCACCGCCACCGAAAACGGCTATGGCAAGCGCACCAGCATCGTCGAGTACACGCGCCACGGCCGTGGAACCAAAGGCATGATCGCGATCCAACAGACCGAGCGCAATGGCAAGGTCGTGGCCGCGACCCTGGTACGCGCCGAAGACGAGATCATGCTCATCACCGACCAGGGTGTGCTGGTGCGCACCCGTGTTTCTGAAATCCGCGAGCTGGGCCGCGCCACGCAAGGCGTGACCCTTATCGCACTGGACAACGGCGCCAAGCTCAGTGGCCTGCAACGCATTGTCGAAAACGACGC
>JACMKJ010000286.1 GCA_014380155.1 Rhizobacter sp.
ATCGTCACCAACCGCCTGCTCGCCACCAGCGCGCCGCACGTGCACGCGCTGGGCGACTGCGCCGAGGTGGCCGGGCACACGCTGCCCTATGTGATGCCCATCATGCAGCAGGCCCGCGCGCTCGCCGCCACGCTGGCTGGCACACCCACACCCGTGCTCTACCCGGCGATGCCGGTGCTCGTGAAAACCCCTGCCTGCCCGACGGTGGTGTGCCCGCCCCCGCTCGACGCTTCAGGCGCGTGGAGCGTGACGCTGACCGACGACGCCTGCGACGCCCGCTTTATGAGCGGTGACGGCCAGTTGCTTGGCTTCGCGCTGCTCGGCAGCGCCACCACCCAGCGCCAGGCGCTGGTCACGCAGATGCCAGGTTTGCTGACCTGAGAGCGGCCAGTCGTCAGGCCTTGGGCTTGGCGGGGCGGATGATGGTTTGCTGAAACCAGGCTTCGTTCATGCTGCTCAGGAACTGCGCATTGATGGGGTAGCCCGACTTGTCGCCCAGCACCGCTTCCGTCCCGCACCTCGGGCACATGGCGGTCTGTTTGTCGATGGCCGCGGGGTCGTCCATGTTGTTCATGTCCAGGCCCGTCCAGCCGACGATCTCGTCGGCGGGGAAGATCTCCACGCAGTTGCAGCAGCCACACAGCTTGCTGCCCTGGATCAGCGCCCAGTTGTTGGAGGTGTAGCGGTAGGCCGCCAGCAGATGGTTGTTCATGCGTTCAGTCCCCGCTTCGGCGGGTTGGCGTTTCGTTGCTGTCCCTGAAGGCGCTGGCCCGCTCGACCTCGATGGGGCGAATCTCGTAGGCCAGGCCACAAGCCAGGCACGGGTTCTGGGCGGCGATGGCGGCCGCCTCCTGCAAGCTGGTGGCAACGACGAACCAGTAGCCACCGACGACCTCTTTCGCCTCGGCGTAGGGGCCGTCGGTGATGCCGGATCGCGACACCATCTTCCCGTCGATGGCAAGCCGTTGGCCGGGTTTGAATTGGCCCTCGGCGACGAGCCGCTCATGCCAGATGTAGAAGGCGTCGATCGCCGCTTGAATCTCTTGCGGCGGCTTGTCAGGATCCCACTGACCGCGTGAGAGGAGCAGGTACTCTGACTTGGGCGGAGTCTTTGTCATGGCAGTGTCTCGTTGTGTGATCTACAAGGCAGAGGGCGGGACGGTCGGGTCGCCAAGGGCTGCATTGAGCGCCACCGCTTCCTTCACCAAGGCGACCACGGTCGAGCGCGCAAGCGGCGACGCTTCCACCAGCACCAAGGTCGCCATTTCGAACTTGCCGCCGGGCTTCAGGCGCGGCTCGATGGCACGCAGCCGCTGGCCACGCCAGAACCCGAACAGCACCCGCTCTTCTTCAGCGCGGATGAGCAGCGCCGGCCCGTTCGAGAAGTACACCAGGTGGCGCCACTTGATGACTTCGCTCAAGGCCGCGGCGCCGAGCACCGCCTCGCGCAGGGCTTGCACGTAGCGTTGTTGCCAACCGCTCAGCGACGCCACATAGGCGTCGGGGTTGACTGAGGGGGCGGACTTTTTCATCGGCATGGTGTCTGCGCCTGAAGAGCTCGGTTGCGCAGACTAACCTCAGATCGCCAGGGGGTCGACGTCCAGCGCCCAGCGCAACACCGCCTTGTGTTGGCTGCGCAACGAAGGCAGCTCGGCCACCCACGGGGTGAGCACACGTTGCAGCGCCCCGCGGGTGCTTGCCTCCACCAGCATCTGCATGCGCTCGATGTTGGCTACTCGCGCCACGCTGGTGGGCACGGCCGGGTAGATCAGCAGTTCGCTGGCACCGGGGATCTGCGCGGCGAGCTCGGCCGCCGCCTGAAGAAAATCGCGCGCTGCCTCGGCGGTGCGGGCTTCGGCGCGCATCAGCGCGAGGTGCGCAAATGGTGGCAGGCCGGCCATCTCGCGTTCTTTCAACTGGCTGGCCGCGAACGCCGCGTAGTCGTGCTGGCGCAGCGCGCCATAGAGCGGGTGCGTGGGGTGCCAGGTCTGCACCCACATCTCGCTGCGCTCGGACTGCGCGGCGTCGCGCCCGGCCCGGCCGGCGGCCTGCATCAGCAGCGCAAACAGGCGCTCGGGCGCGCGGAAATCGCTGCTGAACAAGGCGCTGTCGGGGCTCACGGCGGCCACCAGGGTGATGCGGCGGAAGTCGTGGCCCTTGGCGATCATCTGCGTGCCGACCAGCACGTCGACTTCACCCGCGTGCACGGCCGAAAGCTGGGCTTCGAGCGCGCCTTTTAGCTTGGTGCTGTCGGCGTCGATGCGGGCGACGCGGGCGCCAGGCAGGGCGGCGGCGAGCTGTTCTTCGAGCCGCTCGGTGCCGCGGCCGAGCGAGCTGATGTCGGGGTTGCCGCAGTCGGGGCAGGCGCGTGGCACGGCCTGGGTGAAGCCGCAGTGGTGGCAACGCAGCGTGCGGTCGAGCTTGTGGAACACACGCCAGGCGCTGCAATGCGGGCAGCCGCTTTTCCAGCCGCAGTCGGTGCAGTGCAACACCGGCGCGTAGCCACGACGGTTGAGAAAGACCAGGCTTTGTTCACCGCGTTCGAGCCGTTTGGCGAGCGCGGCCACCAGCGGAGGCGAGAGGGTCGACGTGACACCCGTCGCCTTGGGCAGCAGGTTCATGTCGACCAGCCGCACCGCCGGCAGCGCACCGCCACCGACGCGGTGCGCCAGCGTCAGCCGCTCGTAGCGCCCTTGTTCGGCGCGTTGCCAGCTTTCGAGAGACGGCGTGGCGGAACCCAGCACCACGCAGGCCCCTTCGAGCTTGCCGCGGTAGATGGCCAGGTCGCGCGCCGAGTAGCGGGCGCCTTCTTGTTGTTTGTACGAAGGGTCGTGCTCTTCGTCGACCACGATCAGCCCGAGGCGCGGCATCGAGGCAAACACCGCCAGCCGCGTGCCCAGCACCAGGTCGGCCAGGCCGAGGTGGGCGGCCAGCCAGTTTTTCAGCCGCTGCGCCGGGGTGAGCCCGCTGTGCAGCGAGACGATGCGGCGCGGCGCGGCGCCCTGGCAGAAACGTTCGGCAAAGCGCGCTTCGAGCTGCGGCGTGAGGTTGATCTCGGGCACCAACACCAGCACCTGGCGGCCCGAGGCGAGCGCTTCTTCGGCGGACCGCAGGTAGACCTCGGTCTTGCCGCTGCCGGTCAGGCCGTGCAGCAGCACCACCGGTGCGCTGCCGGGAGCGCTGAGCTCGGCAAGGCGGGCGAGCGCAGCGGCCTGGTCGGGGGTGAGCTCGGGGCGTGTGGGCGGGGTGCTGTCTGGCGGCGGCGCTTTGTCCAGGGCCTTGTGCAGGCGCGTGATGCGGTTGGCGAGCTGGGCGTCGTCGAGCTTGCGCAGCTCGGGCGGCAGCACCGACAAGGCCACTTCCCCCAGGCCGCGCTGGTAATACGAAGCGGCAAAACCCACCAGCTCACACCAGCGGGCCGACAAGGGCGGCAAGGCCTGCAGCGCCTGCGTGACGGGCTTGAGCGCAAGCGTTGGTTCGTCCGACGGCTCACCCGGCCACACCACACCGGCCACTTCACGCCGACCCAGTGGCACCCGCACCAGGGTGCCAGGTGGGAGCATGCGCTCACTCAAATAGTCGAGAGCGCTTTGCAGGCCGCTGTGGGCCGGGGCATCGACCGCGACGCGAAGGCGCTGGGGTTCATCCATGTCGCGCGGTCGTCGAGTTAGCGGGCAAAGTTCCGGCCTTGGTGAGAGAACGGCGTTAAGTATCTGATTTGCAAAGGCTTTTGAAGCTTTCCACGGCTGCTGTGGATAACTTTGTGGGGAACCTGCAAAAAATGCAGCTAGATCGTTGATTTTTGGGGCTTGGCGCTACGTTGCTCACTTTGGGAGCAATTTACGCTTTCAATGAAATCAACGACTTAGCAAGCTAATTTGGAATACTGATGCTGCGACGCACGAGGGTGCGCCCAGAACCGTCACATTCAAGCTTTTGGGGATAAGTCAAGCCCTGAGTGATTGCTCACCGGGAAACCACTGTCCCTCGTTTCGAAAAACTGCAACCAACTGCAACCGTTTTCAGCGGCGAGTGTGCATGCGGGGTGAGTACTCATGCACCGCATCCACCAGCGCCGACACGCTCTCGGGAGGCGTGTGCTGGCTGATTCCATGGCCCAGGTTGAAGATGTGACCGGCGCCCAAGCCATCTCCACGGGCCCAGGGACCGAAGTTATCGAGGGTTTTCTGCACTTCGGTGCGGATCTGTTCAGGCGACGCAAACAGCACATTGGGGTCGAGGTTGCCTTGCAGCGCCGCCAAGTGGCCGATTCGTTGGCGCGCCTTGCCGAGGTTGACCGTCCAGTCCAGGCCCACCACGTCGGCACCGGTGGCGGCGATCTCTTCCAGCCACAGGCCTCCGCCTTTGGTGAAGACGATGTGCGGGATGCGCTGGCCGTTGTGCTCGCGTTTCAGCTGAGCCAGCACGCGGCGGGTGTAGTCGAGGCTGAAGGTCTGGAAGGCACCGTCGGCGAGCACGCCGCCCCAGCTGTCGAAGATCATCACGGCCTGGGCGCCGGCCTCGATCTGGGTGTTGAGGTAGGTGGCCACCGCGTCGGCGTTGACCTTGAGCATGCGGTGCATCAGGTCGGGCCGGCTGTAGAGCATGGTCTTGACCAGGCGGTAGTCGTCGGACCCGGCGCCTTCGACCATGTAGCAGGCGAGCGTCCAGGGGCTGCCCGAAAAGCCGATCAGCGGCACGCGGCCATTGAGCGCCTTGCGGATCGAGGTGACGGCGTCGAATACATATTGCAGCTTGGCCATGTCGGGCACTTCGAGCTTGGCCACGGCCGCTTCGTCGCGCACCGGGTGGGCGAACTTCGGGCCTTCGCCCAGCGCAAAACTCAGGCCCAGGCCCATGGCGTCGGGCACGGTCAGGATGTCGCTGAACAAAATGGCCGCGTCGAGCTTGTAGCGCTCCAGCGGCTGCAGCGTGACCTCGGTGGCGAAATCGGTGTTGGTCGCCAGGCCCATGAAGCTGCCCGCCTGGCCACGCGTGGCGCGGTACTCGGGCAGGTAGCGCCCGGCCTGTCGCATCAGCCACACGGGCGTGTGGTCGGTGGGCTGGCGCAGGCAGGCGCGCAGAAAGCTGTCGTTTTGGAGGGTCGCGGTCATCAAGGAATTATGGCCCCCCAGTCGCTGCGCTCCAGCCCCCAAAGGGCGCCGCCGGGCGGCCCGGCAAAGCCGGTTCCGCGGGCGTTGCTTGATCTGTCGCGCGCTGCGCTTGCTCCTTGCGCCCATAATTTGCGCTCCATCCAAGGAGACTCGCATGCTGGCTCAGAACGTTTTGCAGACCATCGGCAACACCCCGCACATCCGCATCAATCGCTTGTTCGGGAGTGCGCACAACGTGTACGTGAAAAGCGAACGCGCCAACCCCGGCGGCTCGATCAAGGACCGGATCGCGCTGGCCATGATCGAAGCGGCCGAACAGAACGGCATGCTCAAGACCGGCGGCACCATCATCGAGCCGACCTCGGGCAACACCGGTGTGGGCCTTGCCATGGTGGCGGCGGTCAAGGGTTACAAGCTGGTGCTGGTGATGCCCGAGAGCATGAGCATCGAGCGCCGCCGCCTGATGCTGGCCTACGGCGCGAGCTTCGTTCTGACCCCGCGCGAGAAGGGCATGAAGGGCGCGATCGGCCATGCCACCGAGATCGTCGCCGAAACGCTGGGCGCCTGGATGCCGGGGCAGTTCGAAAACCCCGCCAACATCGCGGTCCACGCGCGCACCACGGCGCTGGAAATCCTCGCCGA
>JACMKJ010000287.1 GCA_014380155.1 Rhizobacter sp.
CATCGTCTATGTGCAGATCGAGCCGAAGTTCAAGTCATTCGGTGGTTACCTGATGCGCGATCGTGCGCAGCGTTTCGTCACCATGCCGCCGTACCCGCCTGAGCTGCGCATCTTGAGCGAAGGGGCGCTGCTGCCGATGAGCGGCGAGAAGAAGCTGGCCGTGCTGGTGCGCGACCTGCCGGGCCTGAAGGTCGAGGTGGGCCGTGTGCAGCCTTCGCAGCTGCAGCACTTGGTGTCGCAATCACAAGGTAGTTACGCCAACCCCGATTTCCTGGGCAGCTTCGGCCCCGACAACCTGACCGACCGCTTCGAGCGTGTGGTCAAGCTCGGCAACCTGCCACCGGGCAAGGCGCACTACGAGGCCATCGACCTGGCCGAATACCTGGGCAAGGAGGGTGATCAGCGCAAGGGTTTGTTCTTGCTGAGCATCTCCGGCTTCGACCCGAAGAGAGCTGCTGCCGCGGTGGCGCCGCAAGAAAGTGCCGGCACCGAAAACAACGAAAACAACAACGACAGCGAGGCTGAGTCCGAGAGCGAGCCCAACTTCGACCCTTGGGGCCTGCAACAGCGCCGCCTGGTGCTGGTGACCGACCTCGGCATCGTCGTCAAGCAGTCCGCCGACGGCTCGCGCGACGTGTTCGTGCAGTCGCTCTTCACCGGCCTGCCGGTGGTGGGCGCCAATGTGGAGGTGGTGGCCAAGAACGGCAGCACGCTCTTCAACCACGCGACCGACGCCAACGGCCGCGCCCATTTCGACAAGCTCGAAGGCCTGACGCGCGAGCGTGCGCCCTTGTTGCTGATGGTGCGCAAAGGCGGTGACATGAGCTTCATGCCCCTCAACCGCAATGACCGCCACCTCGACCTCTCACGCTTCGACGTGGGTGGCCTGCAGAACGCACGCACCAGCGACCAGCTGAGCGCCTACCTGTTCTCCGACCGCGGCATCTACCGCCCGGGAGAATCCATGCACATCGGCATGATCGTCAAGGACGCCGACTGGCGCAAATCACTCGCCGGCCTGCCACTGGAAGCCGAGGTGCTCGACGCTCGCGGCCTCACCGTCAAGCGTGAACGCCTGCGCCTGGCTGCCGGTGGTTTTGCCGAGCTGAGCCACAGCACGCTCGCCACCTCGCCGACTGGCAATTACACCGTCAACCTCAACATCGTGAAAGACGACAAGGTGGAGCGCCAGCTCGGCTCCACCACGGTCAAGGTGCAAGAGTTCATGCCCGACCGCATGAAGGTCACGGCGCAGCTGTCGGCCCCGGCCAGTGAAGGCTGGCTGCACCCGAAAGATCTGAAGGGCCGCATCAACGCGCAAAACCTTTTTGGCACCCCGGCCGATAACCGCCGCGTGGAAGCCAACCTGACGCTGAGCCCGGCTTGGCCTGCTTTCCGTGGCCACGCCGACTACATGTTCCATGACCCGCAGCGTGCGAGGGAGGGGGCCAATGACACCTTGCCCGAAGGCAAGACCGATGCGAATGGCGACGCCGAGTTCGACCTCAAGCTCAGCCGCTTCGAGAAGGCCACCTACCGCCTGAGCCTGTTGGCGAAAGTGTTCGAGCCCGAAGGCGGGCGCAGTGTGTCGGCCGAGACCACGGCGCTGGTATCGGAGCGTCCCTTCCTCGTCGGCGTGAAGCACGATGGTGACCTGGGCTTTGTCTCGCTCGCCTCCAAGCGGGTGAGCCACCTGATTGCGATCGACCCACAGGCCAAGAAGATTGCTGCGCCAGATCTGACGCTGCAGCTCATCGAACGCAAGACCGTGTCGGTGCTGATGCGTCAGCCGAACGACACCTACCGCTACGAGTCGCGCAAGAAAGAATCGACGATCTCCGAGCAGCCAGTGGCCTTGAGCGCAGCAGGCCACGCGCTGACGCTCGACACCAAAAAGGCCGGCAACTACAGCTACGTGCTGCGTGATGCCAGTGGCCTGGAGCTGAACCGCATCGACTACAGCGTGGCCGGCACCGGCAACGTCACCCGCTCGCTCGAGCGCAACGCCGAGCTGCAACTCACGCTCAACAAGAAGGACTACGCGCCGGGCGAAGACATCGAGCTCAGCATCCGCGCGCCGTATGTGGGTGCGGGCTTGATCACCATCGAGCGCGACAAGGTGTTCACCCAACAGTGGTTCAAGACCAGCACCACCGCCTCGGTGCAGAAGATCAAGTTGCCCAAAGACTTCGAAGGCAACGGCTACGTCAGCGTGCAGTTCGTGCGCGACCCGTCATCGGATGAAATCTTCATGAGCCCGTTGAGCCACGGCGTGGTGCCGTTTGCCACCAGCCTGGCGGAGCGCACACAGTCACTCAAGCTCAGCGTGCCCGAGCTCACCAAGCCCGGGCAGATCATGAAGATCAAGCTCAAGGCCAGCCAGCCCACACGCGCCGTGGTGTTCGCCATCGACGAAGGCATCTTGCAGGTGGCGCTTTACCAGACGGCCGACCCGCTGGGCCACTTCTTCCAGAAGCGGGCATTGGAGGTGCGCACCTCGCAAATCCTCGATCTGCTGTTGCCCGAGTTCAAGCGGCTGATGGCGCAGGCGGCACCAGGCGGTGACGAAGGCAGTACCAATGCACGCTTCCTCAACCCGTTCAAGCGCAAAGGCGAAGCACCGGCGGTGTACTGGTCGGGCATCGTCGACGTGAGCGGTGACAAGGAGTTCAGCTACACCGTGCCCGACCACTTCAACGGCACGCTGCGTGTGATGGCCGTTGCCGTCAACGAAGGCGCGGTCGGTGTGGCGCAAGACAAGGCGCTAGTGCGCGGTGACTTTGTGCTGTCGCCCAACCTGCCGCTGGCGGTGTCGCCTGGCGACCAGTTCGACGTGTCGGTGGGTGTGGCCAACAACGTGGACGGCTCGTCCAAAGACGCGCCGGTGCAACTGGTGTTGAAGCCGGCTTCGACCTTCGAGGTGGTCGGCCCTACGAGCCAGACGCTCAAGATCAGCCCGATGCGCGAAGCCGTGGCGACCTACCGCCTGAAGGTGAAAGACGCGCAAACCGCGAGCCTGGGCTCGGCGACGCTGGAGTTCACCAGCTCACTGAACGGCAAGGCAGCGACGCGCCGCATGGACATCAGCGTGCGCCCCGCCACGCCCCGCGCCACCACCGTGGCCTTGGGCAGCTTCACTGGCTCGGCCGAGGTGGCCGTGCCACGCGAGCTGCTGCCCGAGTTCCGCAAACAAGAGGTGGCGGTCTCGGCGCTGCCGCTGGCGCTGGCGCCAGGCTTGATGAACTACCTCGACAACTTCCCGCACCAGTGCACCGAGCAGCTGGTGAGCCGCGTGCTGCCCGGCCTGGTGCTGGCCAAACGGCCGGAGTTCGGCGCCAGCACGCCGCAGGCTGCTGCCAAGGCGTTTGATGAGGCGATGCGTGTGCTGCGCTCGCGGCAAAACGCACAAGGTGGTTTTGGTTTGTGGAGCGCGTCGGTGCAGGCCGATGAGTTCGCTTCCATCTACGCCCTGCACATGCTGCTCGAAGCGCGTGAGCTGGAGATCCCCGGCCTGAGCGTGCCGCCCGACGTGCTGCGCAAGGGCCTGGACTACGCCCAGGCGCTTGCTGCCAGCAACCCCAGCGACCTGGGTGCGGCGCGCACACGCGCTTACGCCATCTACCTGCTCACGCGCAACGGGGCCGTCACCACGCCGTTGGTGGCGAGCTTGCGCGAAACGCTGGACGCCAAGTACACCCAGCTGTGGCAGGCCGACTCGACGGCGGCGTATCTCGGAGCGACCTACCAATTGCTCAAACAGGAAAAGCCCGCCGCCGAGCTGATGGACGGCCTGGCCCGCGCCAGCGAGAGGGACACCGCGCCCTACCGCTGGTGGCCGTATTACGACCCGCTGGTGCGTGACGCCCAAACGCTGTACCTCATCGCACGCCACTTCCCCGCGCGCCTGAAGGCGCTGTCACCGCAGACCATGAGCCGCTTCGTCGCCCCGCTGGCCAAGGGCTCGTTCAACACGCTCTCGTCGGCCTACACCGTGCTCGCGTTCGAGGCCATGGCCCGCACGTTGGGGGCTGATGTGCTCGGCAAACTGTCGGTGATACAACTCGACGCCAAGGGCGCGGCCACACCCCTGGCACTGCCCGCCAACCTGCTGCCGCGAGCTGCGGTTCAACCGGGCACGGTCAAGCTCAAGCTCGCCAACGAAGCGCGCTACACCACCTACTACAGCGCCACCCAAAGTGGTTTCGACCGCACGCCGCCCACACAGGAGCTGAAGGCCGGCATGGAGGTGCTGCGCGAGTACGTGGGCGCCGATGGCAAGCCCGTGAGCTCGGTGAAGCTGGGAGAGGAGGTCACGGTGCGCCTGAGCCTGCGTGCCATCGAGAACAGCGTGGCCAGCGTCGCGCTGACCGATCTGCTGCCGGGTGGTTTTGAGGTGGTGCAAAGCCGCGATGCGAATGGTGCCGCCAGCAGCGTCAACGGCCCGTCGTTGGAATACGCCGACGTGCGCGAAGAGCGGGTGGTGATCTACAGCAGCGCGACGACGAGCGTGCAGACCTACAGCTACCGCCTGCGCGCCACCAACACGGGTGAGTTCACCGTGCCGCCGGCGTATGCCGAATCGATGTACGAACGTGACAAGCAGGCGCGTTCGCTGGCGGGCCGCATCACGGTGGTGAAAGCAGCTGCCAAGTGACACGCCGCTGGGTCATGGCCGTGCTGGCCCTGGCGCTGTGCCTCGTGGCATTGCGCTGGTGGCCAGCCCAGCCGTTGCAACAGAAGGCCGCGCTGTCGCGTGCCTTCTACAACAGCGAAGGTGCGCTGCTGCGCATCACGCTGGCGACCGATGAGCAGTACCGCGTGTGGACGCCGCTCGGCGAGATCGAGCCCCGGTTGGTGCAAGCCGTGCAGTTGTATGAAGACCGCTGGTTCCGCTGGCACCCGGGCGTGAACCCGGTGAGCCTCGTGCGTGGCGCTTGGACGAGCTACAGCGGCGGCACACGGCGTGGCGCGTCGACGCTCACCATGCAACTTGCGCGGCGCCTGTACCGCATCGACAGTGGCACGCCGGTGGGCAAGCTCCAGCAGATGGCCGCCGCGTTGTGGCTGGAAGCGCGCTACGGCAAGCGCGACATTCTGGAGGCGTATCTCAACCTTGCGCCGTATGGCGGCAACATCGAAGGCGTGGGCGCGGCGAGCCTCGTCTATTTCGGCAAACGGGCATCGCAGCTGTCGCTGCCCGAGTCACTGGCGCTGGCCGTGATCCCGCAGAACCCCAACCGCCGCGGTGCCAACGAAGCGGCGTGGCCCGTCGCCTTGCAAGCGGCACGTGAACGGCTGTGGTCGGTGTGGCAAGGCCAGAACCCCGGCTCGGCCGCGCGTGATGCAGCGATGGACTTGCCGCTCAAGCTGCGCTCGGTCAAACAACTGCCCTTCGCCGCGCCGCATGCGGTGCAAACCTTGCTGACCCAACTGCCCGCGCAGCCCCAGACCACGCTGTCGCTGCACGGCCCCATGCAGGTGGCGGTGGAGCGTGCCATTCGCCAGTTCATCGAGCGGCGCCAATCGGTGGGGGTGCACAACGCCGCCGCCTTGCTGGTCGACGCGTCGACGATGCAGGTCAAGGCCTGGGTGGGCTCGGCCGACTATTTCAACGAAGCCATCGACGGCCAGGTGAATGCCACCACCGCCAAACGTTCACCCGGCTCCACGCTCAAGCCCTTCATCTATGGCCTCGGGCTCGACCAGGGCGTGCTGCACCCGCGCAGCATCCTGAAAGACGCGCCGACCGCGTTCGGCACCTACAGCCCGGAGAATTTCGACGGCCGCTTCGAGGGGCCGATCACCGCACAAGACGCCTTGATCAAGAGCCGCAACATCCCGGCCGTGTCGGTCTCGGCGCGCTTGTCGCAGCCCACGCTCTACGGCTTCTTGAAGCAGGCCGGTGTGGCCAAGCTCGCGAGTGAACAGCACTATGGTTTGGCGCTCACCTTGGGTGGTGGCGAGTTGAGCATGGAGGAGCTCGCCTCGCTGTACGCGATGTTGGCCAACGGCGGTGAGCTCTCGCCACTCGCGTACGAGAGCACCACCCGTGCCGCGGCGCCGCGACGCTTGCTGAGCGAAGAAGCGGCCTTCATCACCCTCGACATGCTGGCCCGCAACCCCCGCCCCGACACCGGCGTGCCGGCGTTTCCCGACGTGGCCTGGAAGACCGGCACCTCCTGGGGCTTCAGAGACGCCTGGACGGCAGGTGTGTTCGGCCGCCATGTGCTGGTGGTGTGGGTGGGCAACTTCGACGGCAGCTCCAACGCGGCCTTCGTCGGCGTGCAGACTGCCGCGCCGCTGTTCTTCAGCATCGTCGACAGCCTGCGCAGCCAGGGCCTCGACCCGGGTGCGATGGCGCGGCCCACGCCTGCCCGCATGTCGCGTGTGTCGGTGTGCGCAGCCAGCGGCGACTTGCCCAACGTGCACTGCAAGGATCTGGCGAGCACCTGGTTCATCCCTGGCACCTCGCCCATCAAGGTCAGCGCCTTGCACCGCGAGGTGTTCATCGACCAGGCCAGCGGCCGCGCCGTCTGCGCCCCCGGCCCGGGAGTGCGCAGCGAGGTGTTCGAGTTTTGGGGCACCGACATGCTGCAGCTCTTTGCGCAAGCCGGCCTGCCACGCCGCATTCCCCCGGTGGCGCGCTGCGGTGTGGCACGCACCGATGCCCAGACCCTGGGCGATGGCCCGCAGATCGTGGCCCCGTTGCGCGGGGCCAGCTACGTGCTGCGCATCAGCCACCCCACGCCGCTGAGCCTGCGCGCCAATGCAGCACAGTCAGGCCCGCTGTACTGGTTTGCTGACGCCGCTTTCG
>JACMKJ010000288.1 GCA_014380155.1 Rhizobacter sp.
AGCACGAAGATCTCGATGTGGCTCAGATCGAGCGTGCTCTGCTGCGCGTGGTCGAGCAGGCGGCCGGGCGTGGCCACGAGGATGTCGACACCGCGCTTCAGCTTGTCGATCTGCGGCTGCATGCCCACACCACCGAACATCACCATCGAGGTGAGCTTGGTGTACTTGCCGTAGTTGCGCACGCTCTCTTCGACCTGCGCCGCGAGTTCGCGGGTGGGTGTGAGGATGAGCGCACGGATGGGCAGGCGGCCGCGCGCATCGCGCACGGCGGGGGTGGCCATCAAACGCTGCAGCAAGGGCAGCGTGAAGCCGGCGGTCTTGCCGGTGCCGGTTTGAGCGCCACCGAGCAGGTCGCCGCCGGTGAGCACGATAGGAATGGCTTGCGCCTGGATGGGGGTGGGCGTGGTGTAGCCCTGTTCGAGCACGGCACGCAGCAGCGGCTCGGCAAGGCCGAGAGATTCAAAAGACATGGGGATTCCGGGGATCAGATCGGCCCGTCGCTCACACGGGAGCGCCAGTCGCAGGCAGAAGAGGTGGGGAGCTTGGCGCTGGGTTGGAGCACGGCTCGGGTCAGAACTGACGTCAGCGCAGTGACTGGTGCCTGCGTTGGTCGGGCGATTCTAACCGCGCGGTCGGTGCCGCGCGAGCGCGCGCTTCCATCAGCAGGTACATCACGGTCGCCAGAATCAGCGGCAGCAAGTAATACAGCGCCCGGTAGGCGAGCAGGGCGCCGAGCAGTTCATGCCGGGGCACCTGGGTGCCGAGCAGCGCAATGAACACCGCTTCGAGCACGCCCAGCCCGGCCGGTATGTGCGCCAGCACACCCGCCACCGCGGCCACCAGCAAGGTGCCCAGTACCACCGGGTAGTCGACGCGGCCTTGCAGCAGCACGTACAGCACGCCACCGATGACGGCCCAGTTGGTGCCCGACAGCACCAGCTGCAGCACGGCGAAGCGCGCGCTCGGCAGCGTGAACTCATGGCCCCGCAGCGACACTCTGCGCCCCGCAGAGAACGTGCAGGCCAGCAAGTAGGCCACCGCCACCAGCAGAAGCACCACACCGAGCCCTTGCAGTGCGACGGCGCCGATTTTCCAGCCCTCGGGCGGCGTGATCGTCTGTGTGGCAAACACGGCACCGGCCAGCACCAGGTAGCCCAGCCAGTTGGTCACCAGACTCATGCCGACCACGCGGGTGATGGTGTCCGCCGGCAGCCCCAGGCGCGAGTAGAGCCGGTAGCGCATCGCAAAGCCGCCCACCAGCGAACCGAGGTTGAGGTTAAACGCATAGCAGACGAAGGTGAGAGGCACCACCTGCCGCAGTGGCAACGCGTGCTGCGTCCAGTGCCGCCCGAACAGGTCGATGCCGCTGTAGAGGGCGTGGCTCAGCGCGGCGAGTGCGGCGGCCGCGAGCAGGGTGGTGAGCGGGTAGGTCCGCATCGCAGCGCCCACCTCGGCCCACTCGATCTGGCGCGCTTGCGAAAAAAGCAGCACGGCGACGAGCACGAAGAACGCAACGGTACCGATTCGCCGCAGCGCCGGCCACCAGCGCCGCCAGCGCCCGGTCGCGGGCAGTACCGCTGCGCTCATGACAGCTGCCTCGCACCCGGTTCGCTGATGGGTTGTGCGCCGTCACGCGGGGTCGCCTTGTCGTCACCGCCCATGCGTTTGAGCGCCGGCTGGTGCGCCGGCAACCAGCCGGCCCAGGCCGGGAATCGGCGCAAGAAGTGGAACACCAGATAGCTCAGCGCCATCTGCCCCCAGGCGCGGTGCCGGCCGCTCGGGGCGGGCACTTCCTTGCAGCTGTTCTCGATCAGGTCTTCCAGCCGCTCGCGCAGGTGCTGGTTGAAGCTGCGGTCGCGGATGATGAGGTTGGCTTCGAGGTTGAGCGACAGGCTCAGCGGGTCGAGGTTGCTGGACCCCACCGTCGACCATTCGTCGTCGGCCAGCGCCACCTTGCCGTGCAGAGGGCGTTTGCAGTACTCGTAGATCTGCACGCCGGCGCGCTGCAGATGGGCATACAACATGCTCGCTGCCACCTTGACCTCTGGCATGTCGGGCTGGCCCTGCAGGATCAGGCGCACCTTCACCCCACGGCGCGCGGCACGGCGAAGGTCTTTGAGGAAGAGGTAGCCGGGGAAGAAGTAGGCGTTGGCGATGATCACCTCGTGCCGCGCCGAACGCAGGGCCACGCGGTATTGATGTTCGATGTCGCTGCGGTGGTCGTGGTTGTCGCGGGTGACGAACACCGCATCGGCGTCGCCCGAGTGCGGCGCCTGGGTGGTGCTGACCTGCGCAGGCGGGCGGCGGCGAAACCAGCGGCGCGCATTGGGCGCAGCCTGCGGCGCGACCGCCTCGAGCGCAAAGCGGTGGATCTCGTCGACGATCGGGCCGCAGACTTCGACCGAGTAGTCCTGCTTGGCCTGCGGGCCGAAGTCGTCCAGGTGATCGGCCGAGTAGTTGATGCCGCCGACGAACGCGCGCACACCATCGACGACCACGATCTTGCGGTGCATGCGGCGAAAGACGTTGAGGCGCACACCCAGCAGCGGCGGCTGCGGGTCGAACACATGGAAGCGCACGCCCGCCGCCGTGAGCGTGCCCACAAAGTTGCTCGACAGGTCGGGCGAGCCGAAGCCGTCGACGGTGATGTCGATCTGCACACCGCGCTGCGCAGCCTTGAGCAATGCTTCGTGCAAGGCCAGGCCGACCTTGTCTTCGAACAGGATGAAGGTTTCGATCAGCACTTCGCGCTCGGCCGCGGCCACGGCTTCGAACACGGCAGGGAAGAACTCCTCGCCGTTTTCCAGCAGGCGTACGCGGTTGCCACCGGTCCAGCGCGATTTGGCATTCACAGCGTGATCTCCGCAGCCAGCGGGGCGTGGTCGGACAGGTGCGACCACGGTCGGCGAGGCAGCACCAGAGGCTTGTGCACACCGGCGTTGCGCACGTAGATGCGATCGAGCCGCAGCATCGGAAAGTGCGCCGGAAAGGTCTTGGCGGCGCGGCCGTTGGCATGCACAAACACCTCGCGCAGGCCGGCGCAGCGCATGAGCACGCTGTGGGCACGCACCCGCCAGTCATTGAAGTCACCGGCGATCAGCAGCGGCGCATCGGCTGGCACGTCGCGCTCGACGATCTTGAGCATCAACTCGAGCTGCTTGCGCCGGTGCGACTCTCGCAGCCCCAGGTGGACGCAGATGGCATGCAGCCGCTTCGTGCAACCGGGGATGTGCAACACGCAGTGCAGCAGGCCGCGCTTTTCGGGGCCGCTGATCGATACGTCGTGGTTCTCGTAGCGCTCGATCGGGAATTTGGACAGCACCGCGTTGCCGTGGTGCCCGCTCGGGTAGACCGCGTTGCGGCCATAGGCGAAGTCGCTCCAGATGCTGTCGGCCAGGAATTCGTAATGCGGCGCCTCGGGCCAGTTGGCGTGGCGCCCAGGATGCAGGGCGTGGGTGCCGAGCACCTCTTGCAGGAACACGATGTCAGCGCCGACTCCGCGCACGGCCTCGCGCAACTCATGGAGGATGAACTTGCGGTTGAAGAACGAGAAGCCTTTGTGCGTGTTCACGGTCAATACGCGGAAGGACGAGGTCTTGGGTCGTGGTGTCATGAAAGGTCAGGTGCTGGCGTCCCTTGTTTGTAAACAAAGCCTCCGTGCGGCGCTGTAGGAAGAAGGCGCGAGCCGTTGTCGGCGCGATTTGTGCGCACTTGTTCTTACAGTCTGTAGCGTGCCGGGGCCGGGCTTGCCCCAACATGTGCGCAGTCGACCCGAGAACCCGGAAAACACCCATATGAGAAGCGTTTTGCACCCACCCACACCACGAGCTGCCGGCCGTGCGCGTCGACTGCGCATGCTGGCTGCGCTGAGCGCACTGGTGACCTTGACGGCTTGTGGTGGCAACGACGAGCAGGACACCAGCACCCCGATCACCCGGACACCAGCACCCGCTCCGGCTCCGGCTCCAGCTCCAGCTCCAGCTCCAGCTCCAGCTCCAGCTCCAGCTCCCGCACCCGCACCCGCACCAGCACCAGCACCAGCACCAGCACCAGCACCAGCACCAGCACCCGTTTCCGCCGCGCGCATCGCGAGCATCGACCTCGCACAGTCCCTCGTGTTCCCGAGCGGCGACAGCGCCCTCGTGCTCGTGGCCAACAAGGCCGTGCTCGTGCGGGTGAATGCCATCACCACCAATGCACAGGAGGCCAAGCCTGCCGGCGTGCTGCGGGTGGAAACCTCCACCGGGCAGCTGGTTCAGCAGCTCGCGCTCACGGCACCCACGGGCAGCCTGCCCTCGGCCGTGCCCGCCGCGCCGACCGGCACCAATGCCTACAGCGCCGTCGTACCGGCCAATCTGGTGCGAACGGGTCTGCGTCTCACCGCCAGCCTGGCCAATGGCCAGCCCCCCACCACCCTCAACCCGCGTGTGGGCGGGGGTGTCGCGATGCGGCTGGTGGCCGTGCCGATCCAGATCGCGGGCACGACCGGGCAGGTGGTCAGCGGCACTGCCAGCTACATGCAGGCCCGTACGCCGGTGGCCACCGTCACGCTGCAAGTGCACGCGCCCTATGTGCCTCGCGGCGTCACGGTGCTGCCCACGACCGAGGACGAATGGGACACCGCGTTCGGCAGGGTGCTCTCCGAGCTGTCGAACCTGCACCTGCTGGAGCAGGCCTCCGACGAGTCGTACTACTACGGCTTCATGCCCAAGCGCACCTACGGGCTGTCGGGCTTGGGTTACAGGCCAGGCAACGCCGCCGTCGGCTTCGACATGCCGAGCAACCCGACCGCCGTTCGTGAAACTCTCGCGCACGAGCTGGGGCACAACTTCAGCCTGCCGCACGCACCTTGCGGAGACCCCGCCAACCCCGACCTCGACTACCCCTATGCCAACGCGCAACTGGGGGCCCCCGGTCGCTACATTTGGGGCTACAACGTCGAGACCTCGACCTTTGTCGACCCGCGGAGAACCAACATCCACGACATGATGAGCTACTGCGCCGGCGACACCTTCTCCGACTACAACTACCGCAAGATCCAGGTGCACCTGACGCCGGCCGACAGGTCGGTGCAGGTGGCCTCGGCTTCGGGGGCGTCATCCTTGGCGAGCGGGCCGCAGGAGCTGCTGCTGGTCAGCGGCCAGATCGCGGCGGGCAGGGCCGAGCTCACGCCGGTCAAATCGCTGTTCGGCGAGCCGCGTTTGCCGCAGCCTGGGCCGTACACCTTGCGCATCGTCACCGCGCGGGGCGTGGTCGAGTACCCGTTCGCCACCCGCGAGCTCGACCACGTCGCCTCGGCGCAGCACTTCGGCTTCACCATCCCGCACCCGGGCTCGATCTTCAGCATGTCAATCGTCAAAGACGGTCAGACGCTGACGCAAAGCGCGGCCCGGAACGCGACCGCCGCATCGGCCACCACGCAGACCGAGCGTGCGGCCAGTGCCGGCATGCAGTTGCAGGTGAGCGAGCAGGGCGGCGTGTTGCGCCTGAACTGGGACCACACCCGGTACCCCTACCTGACCGTCACGCACCTGGGCGCGCAGCGTTCGACGCTGGCGCAAGACCTGCAAGGCGGCAGCGCCTCGCTGCCGGTGGGCGCACTTCCCGCCGGTGGCAGCTACGAATTCAGCTTGTCAGACGGGCTGAACACGGTGCGGGTGCCGCGCAGCCGCTGACGCGCTGCGCCACGCGCACCGCTTCGGCATCAGTCGACGTCGACGCTGTCCAGCGCCGCCAGGAACTCCTTGCGCCACCAGTGCACGTCGTAGGTGCGGATAGTTGCCAGCAGCCGTTGGTGTCGCATCACACGCTCTTCGAGCGGCATGCGCAGCGCACGCTGGATGATGTCGGCCGTGCCCTGGATGTCGTAGGGATTCACCAGCAATGCATCACGCAGCTGCTCGGCCGCGCCGGCAAAACGCGACAGCACCAGGACACCCGGGTCGGCGGGGTCTTGTGCCACCACGAACTCCTTGGCGACCAGGTTCATGCCGTCGCGCAAGGGCGTGATGAGCGCCACGCGCCCGGCACGGCACAGGCCGGGCAGGCGCTTGCGCGCCATCGTGCGGTGGATGTAGCGCACCGGCATCCAGTCGAGCTCGCCGTAGTCGCCGTTGATCTCGCCGCACAGGCTCTCCAGCTCATGGCGGATGTCGATGTAGGCGTCGACGTCTTCGCGCGAAGGCGAGGCGATCTGGATCAGCGTGGCGCTGTCGCGGTTCTCGGGGTACTTCTGCAGCAGTTCCTTGAAGGCGCGAAGGCGGTGCGGCAGGCCCTTGGAGTAGTCGAGCCGGTCGATGCCGATCAGCAGGCGGCGCTTGGCGTATTCCTCGACCAGCATGTTGTAGTTGTCGGTCGACTCCTTGCCGCGTCCGAGCTCGATGAATTCGTCGACGTCGATGCCGATCGGGAAGGCGCGTGCCACCACCGTGTGCTTGAAGGCGCGGTAACGCCCGCCAGGCAGCGCTTCGGCACCCGCCTCGGCAAGCACGTAGCGCTCGAAGTGGATCACGTCGGTCTCGCTCTGGAAGCCGATCAGGTCATACGAAAACAGCGAACGGATGAACCACTCGTGGCCCGGAATGGCCGCCAGGATCTGCTGCGGCGGCAGCGGGATGTGCAGAAAAAAGCCGATGCGGTGCCTGCTGCCCATCGCGCGCAGCTCGGCGGCAAGCGGGATCAGGTGGTAGTCGTGGACCCACACCACGTCGTCGTCTTTCAGTTGGTCCATCAGCTTGCGCGCAAACATGCGGTTCACACGCTGGTAGGTGGCCAGGCTCTCGGGGCTGAACACCGCCAGGTCGAGCCGGTAGTGAAACACCGGCCACAACACGCGGTTGGAATAGCCGAGGTAATAGCCGTCGTGGTCTTCGCGGCAGAGGTCGACGGTGACCAGCTTCACCTCGCCGGCGCGGTGTTCGTTGACCGCGCCTTCGCCGGGCGTGCCGCCGTCAGCGGTTTCGACGATCTTGCCGCTCCAGCCGAACCACAGCCCGCCGGTGCGGTGCAGCGTTTCACCCAGGGCGACCGCCAAGCCGCCGGCTGCCGGCTTGCGCGGGTCGGCCAGGCGGTTGGAGACAACGACGAGGCGGCTCATATGACCGAATCCCAGGGTGCCGACAAGCGCACCGCGCCGTTGATCAGCCCGACCATCGAGTAGGTCTGCGGGTAGTTGCCCCACATCTCGCCGGTGATGGGGTGGGTGTCTTCAGACAGCAGGCCGACATGGTTGCGCACCGCCAACATGGCCTCGAAGATCTCGCGTGCCTGCTGCTTGCGCCCGATGCGTGCCAGTGCGTCGATGCGCCAGAAGGTACAGATGTTGAAGGCGGTCTCAGGCTTGCCAAAATCATCCGGCGCTTCGTAGCGGCGCATGTACGGGCCGTCGCAGAGTGACTTCTCCAGCGCGTCGACCGTGCTGATGAAGCGCGGGTCGTTCGGGTCGATGAAGCCCACCTCCACCATCAGCAGCACGCTCGCATCGAGCTCGCGGCCGCCGAAACTTTCGGCAAAAGCCTGGCGGGTGTCGCTCCACGATTCGCGCAGGATGCGCTCGCGGATGGTGTTGGCATGGCCTCGCCAGTAGGCGTGTCTTTCGCTCAAGCCCAGCGGGCCGGCGATCTTCGCCAGGCGGTCGCAGGCGGCCCAGCTCATCAGCGCCGACGAGGTGTGGATGCGCGCGCGCGTGCGCAGCTCCCACATGCCGGCATCGGGCCGGTCGTACAGCAACAAGGCCTGCTCGCCCACCGCCTCGAGCGCATGAAACTCCACCAGCCCGGCGCGGCGCAGCAGGCGGTGGTCGTGAAAGGCCTGGGCGGCACCGAGAACGATGTTGCCGTACACGTCGTGCTGGAAATGTTCGTAAGCCTGGTTGCCCACACGCACCGGGCCGCTGCCGCGGTAGCCGCCCAGGTGGTCGAGCGTGGTTTCGGTCAGCCGCTCTTCCAGGCCGATGCCGTAGAGCGGCTGCACGTGGCCGTCGCGTGAGCGCTGCACCACGTTGCTGAGCCAGCGAAGGTATTCCTCCATCGTGGCCACTTCAGACAGGCTGTTGAGCGCACGCACCACGAAGAAGGCGTCGCGCAGCCAGCAGTAGCGGTAGTCCCAGTTGCGCCCGCTGCCCATGGCTTCGGGGATGCTCGTGGTCATGGCGGCCACGATCGCGCCGGTGTCTTCGAACAGGCTCATCTTCAGCGTGATGGCCGCGCGGATCACCGCGTCTTGCCACTCCAGCGGCAGCGAGAGCGCGCGGCTCCAGTTGCGCCAGTAGTCGACCGTCTGCTGCTCGAACAGGCTCACGGTTTCGGCCACGCCGCCGGCCAGGGTCTCGTCGGGGCCGAGGATGAAATGGATCGGCCGGTCGGCAACGAACGCGGTCTCGCTCAGCAGGTAGCTGAGCGGCACGTCGCTCGTCAGGCGCAGGGTTTGCTGGCTGCCGCTGAAGCGCACGTGGTGGCTGCCCTGCGTCACCACCGGCGCCTCGCGGCCCCAGTCGAAACGCGGGCGCAGGCGCACGGTGATGCGCGGTGCACCCACGAGGGGCCGCACCCGCCGCATCAGCGTGAGCGGGCGGAACATGCGGTCGCGGTTGAAGAAGCGCGGCGCGAAGTCGGTCACCTCGACCGCGTGGCCGCGGGTGTCGTAGAGCCGGGTGCGCAAGATGGCGGTGTTGGGCTCGTAGGACTGCTCGCTGTGCGAGAACGAATCGATCTCGATGCTCCACGCACCGGCTTGTTCGCTGGGGTCGATGAGCGCGTTGAAGACCGGGTCGCCGTCAAAGCGCGGCAGGCAGCACCACACGATACGCGCGCGGGTGTCGACCATGGCGCTGTAGGCGCAGTTGCCGATCACACCCAGGTTCAGTGAGGGGGCCGGCGCGGCGGCCGGTGGCGTGCTCGGGTCGGTGGCTGAGGTCATGAAGGCTCCAGAGTCTGGTCGGCGCAGGCCTGCAGCCAGGCGTGCAGGCGGGTGGGGGTGTCCAGGCGGTGCCGGGCCTGCGTGGGCCCGGGGCCGACCTTGATGCCAATGCCGCCGGCGGCCTGCACCACGGCAAAGCCGCTTTCGTCGGTGGTGTCGTCGCCGGCAAACAGCGGGCGACGGCCGGCGAACGGGGGCTCGGCCATGAAGGCTTCGATCGCGCGGCCCTTGCTGGCCGCGGCTGGCTTCATCTCGATGACCATCTTGCCGTGCATCAGCACCATGCCGGGCGAGCGTTGCAGTGCAGCCTGCATCACCTGTTGCGCCAGCAATTCGCAGTCGGGCGCGAGACGGTAATGCAAGGCCACGGCTCCCGGTTTCGGCTCCACCAGCAGCCCCGCGTGCACGGCTGCGAGCGCTTGCAAATCGGCCACCACCTGCGTCAAGTCGGCCGGGGTCAGGCGTGTCACCACGCCGCTGGCGCTGCGGCGCTCGGCACCGTGCAGGCCCGCAGCGGGCAAGCTCAGCGGCGCCAGGAAGGCGTCGAGCTGGGCGATGGGCCGGCCCGAGACCACGGCCAATGCACCACCCAGGCGGGTGTGCAGCGTGGCCAGCAGTTGCACCATGCCGGCGGGCAGCACTACCGCGTCGGGGCGGGGGGCAATCTCCACCAGCGTGCCGTCGAAGTCGACGAACAAGGCACCGTTTTCATTCAGTCGTGTGGATTCGTTCCCCCGCATGAAGGCACGGTATCAAGAAACCACGGTCGTGGCCTGTAGGCCGACCTGCCATCAGGGTGTAGGTATCGGCGCCTTGCCTGCGCGCTTGGGCGAGGTCATCCACAAGGTGAACAGGCCCAGCGCGGCCAGCGGCACGCCGAGCCAGGCCAGGCGCGCCATGCCCAGCGGCGCGGAGAATGCGCCGCCGGCCAGCGCACCGAGCGCGGTGCCGAAATAAAGCATCGAGGTGTTGAGCGAAAACAGCAGCGGCGCTTGAGCCGGCGCCAGTGCCGCCAAGCGTGACTGCTGCGGCGTCATCATGCCGAAGCCTGCGATGCCCCAGATCACGAAGGCCGCAACCATGAGCGTGTGCTGCCCCTGGGTGAAAGGCACCACCGCCATCATCGAGCCGAGCACCGCCATCTGCACGGTCAGCGTGCGGCGTGTGCCGAAACGGTCGTTGGCCCAACCGCCGATCAGGGTGCCTGCCACGCCGGCCAGGCCGAAGATCACCAGCGTGACCGACATGCGTTCGTGCGACATCGGCGACAGGGTTTGCAGCACCGGCCCGATGTACGAAAACACGGTGAAGATGGCCATGAAGTAAAGCAGGGTGAGCGAGAGCGTCCACCACACCGCGCCTTGCCGCAGCAGCGCGGGCAGGCCGGCGAAGCTCGCGCCCGGGGCCGAGAGGTTCTTCGGCAACACCACCATCAGCGCGGCCACACCCAGCAGCGACAGGCCCGCCACCAACACAAACGGCCACTGCCATCCGTAGCGGAAGGCCAACCACGCCCCCAGCGGCACGCCGATCACGTAGCTCATGCTCATGCCGAGAAACACCAGCGACAGCGCACGCCCGCGCTTCGCCGGTTCGACCACGGCCACCGCGATGCCGGCGGCCAGCGGCGTGAACACCGCGCCCATGCCCATCAGCACGCGGCCCGCGAACAGCCAACCGAGACTCGTTGACATGGCGCACAGCGCATTGCCGAGCGCAAACACCACCAAGCCGAAGCACAGCGCACGCCGCCGAGGCCAGCGGCCGGTGAGCACGAGGGCCAGTGGCGCGAGCACGGCAGTGGCGAGCGCGTAGACCGTCATCGCCTGCCCGGTCGAAGCCACGCTGCTGCCGAGCGCGTCGCTCAGGGGCTGGAGGATGCCGCTGAGCACGAAAGCACCGGTGCCGATGACGAGGTTGCACAGGGCGAGGAGGTAGAGCAGACGGGGCATGGGGCGCGACGCTAACAGAACGGGCGTGAACCTGCTTGCCCCGCAGGGCACCGCGACTTACTTCGCCCGCGCGAGGTACGCCTTCGCCTGCTGCCCCACCACGTCGACGATGTCGCCCAGCCCCAAGCTGACGTCGATGAGGCGCAGCCCCCAGTTGTCGATCAGCATGCCGCCCGCGACCATGTCGCCGCCGATGTCGTCACTGCGGTTGTCGGGGTGGACCTTGGCGGCGAGGTAGCTGCCGTTCGTGTCGCTCACGCATTGCGTGCTGACGAGCCCCGGCACGGCGAAGAAGGGCGTTTCGACCGAGGCCACCAGGGTCTGCCACTTCGCGCTGCCCTTGCCGGTGGCGCTGCTCACGTCAGCGCGTTTGGAGAACCAAACCTTGGGCTGGGCCGCAACGAACAGCGACTTCTCGGGTGGCGGCGTGTTCGCGCGGAACGACACATACGAGATCGCGCAGCCCGTCTGGCTGGCGCTGCGGCACAGCGGCGTTGATTTGGGCGCCACAGCCAGTTTCGGGCTTGGCCTAGTCGACGCTGCCGGGTGCCACGGCCGGCTTGGCCACAGGCGTGACGGTGGCTGGCGCGCTCGGGGCGACTGGTGCTGGCGTCGGTGATCCCGCTGTTCGTTGCGGCATGGGTGCGGGTCGCTGCGCAAGGCCTGTGCGAGCGCGATGGCGGTTGTCCGGGATAATCCGCGGTTTCGGGCTCCGTCCCGTGACCGCTCCAACCAGATAGAGAAGTGCCCCATGGCCCAGTACGTCTTCACCATGAACCGCGTCGGCAAGATCGTCCCGCCGAAGCGCCAGATCCTCAAGAACATCTCCTTAAGCTTTTTCCCCGGGGCCAAGATCGGCATGCTGGGTCTGAACGGCTCGGGCAAGTCGACCCTGCTCAAGATCATGGCCGGTGTCGACAAAGACATCGAAGGCGAAGCCACACCGATGCCCGGCCTGAAGATCGGCTACCTGCCGCAGGAGCCGGTGATGAACCCCGACCAGACCGTGCGCGAAGCGGTGGAAGAGGGCATTGGCGGCGTGCTGGCCGCCAAGAAACGCCTTGACGAGGTGTACGCCGAATACGCCGCCGAAGACGCCGACTTCGACAAGCTCGCTGCCGAGCAAGCCGAGCTGGAGGCCGTCATCTCGGCCGCCGGCTCCGAAAACACCGACCTGCAACTCGAACTGGCCGCCGACGCGCTTCGCCTGGCCCCGTGGGACGCCGTCATCGGCAAGCTCTCCGGTGGTGAAAAGCGCCGCGTGGCCTTGTGCCGCCTGTTGCTGAGCAAGCCCGACATGCTGCTGCTCGACGAGCCCACCAACCACTTGGACGCCGAGTCGGTCGACTGGCTGGAGCAGTTCCTGAGCCGCTTCTCGGGCACCGTGGTGGCCATCACCCACGATCGTTACTTCCTCGACAACGTCGCCGGCTGGATCCTCGAGCTCGATCGCGGGCAGGGTCTGCCTTTCGAAGGCAACTACTCCTCGTGGTTGGAGCAGAAACAGGCCCGGCTCTCCGTCGAGGAGAAGCAGGAGTCGGCGCGCCAGAAGTCGCTGGCCCGCGAGCTCGAGTGGGTGCGCAGCTCGCCCAAGGCCCGCCAGGCCAAGAGCAAGGCCCGCCTCGCCGCCTACGAAGAGATGCTGCAAAAGTCCACCGAGGCCAAGACCGAGGTCGCTGAGATCTCGATCCCACCGGCGCCCCGACTTGGCGACAACGTCGTCATCGCCGAGAAGCTCGAGAAGGGCTACGGCGATCGGCTGCTCATGGAAGACCTGTCGTTCCGGCTGCCGCGCGGCGGCATCGTCGGAGTCGTCGGTCCCAACGGCGCCGGCAAGACGACGCTGTTCCGGATGATCGTCGGCCAGGAGAAGCCCGACGGCGGCAAGCTCACCGTCGGTGAGACCGTCAAGCTCGCTTATGTCGACC
>JACMKJ010000289.1 GCA_014380155.1 Rhizobacter sp.
CGAGTTCGCCACGCAAACGGCCTACATGTACTCGACGTAAGACGAAGAGAGAGAAGCCGAACCCACAAACCGCAAGAAGATCAAGGTGCTGGGCGGCGGGCCGAACCGCATCGGCCACGGCATCGAGTACGACTATTGCTGCGTGCACGCCGCGCTCGCCATGCGCGAAGACGGCTACGAGACCATCATGGTCAACTGCAACCCCGAGACCGTGTCGACCGACTACGACACCTCGGACCGCCTGTACTTCGAGCCAGTCACGCTCGAAGACGTGCTCGAGATCGTCGACAAGGAAAAACCGGTCGGCGTGATCGTGCAGTACGGCGGCCAGACGCCGCTGAAGCTGGCGCTCGATCTCGAACGCGCTGGTGTGCCGATCGTCGGCACCACGCCCGACAGCATCGACATCGCCGAAGACCGCGAGCGGTTCCAGAAGCTCTTGCACACGCTCGGCCTCAAGCAGCCGCCCAACCGCACCGCCCGCACTGAAGAGCAGGCGCTGGTTCTGGCGCAAGAAATCGGCTACCCGCTGGTGGTGCGCCCGAGCTACGTGTTGGGTGGCCGTGCGATGGAAATCGTGCACGGCGACAAAGATCTCGAGCGCTACATGCGCGAAGCCGTCAAGGTGAGCGAGAAATCACCTGTCTTGCTGGATCGATTCCTCGACGACGCGATCGAGGTCGATGTGGATTGCATCAGCGATGGCAGCGACAGCCCCGAAGGCACGATGATCGGCGGCATCATGGAGCACGTCGAGCAGGCGGGCATCCACTCCGGCGACTCGGCTTGTTCATTGCCGCCGTATTCGCTGCCGAAATCGCTGCAAGACGAGCTGCGCCGCCAGACCATTGCGATGGCCCGCGCACTCAAGGTCAAGGGCCTGATGAACGTGCAGTTCGCCATCCAGGGCGAAGGCGACGACGCGGTGGTCTACGTGCTCGAAGTCAACCCACGTGCTTCGCGCACCGTGCCATTCGTCTCCAAGGCGACCGGCCAGCCGCTGGCCAAGATCGCGGCCCGCTGCATGGTGGGGCAGAAGTTGTCGGAACAGAAAGACAAGCGCGGCCGTGTGCCGAGCGAAGTCATCCCGCCGTACTTCTCGGTCAAGGAAGCGGTGTTCCCGTTCAACAAGTTCCCGGGTGTCGACCCCATCCTCGGCCCGGAAATGCGCTCCACCGGCGAGGTGATGGGCGCAGGGCGCAGCTTCGGCGAAGCCATGCTCAAGAGCCAGCTCGGCGCCGGCTCTCGCCTGCCCACCAAGGGCACGGTGTGCATCACGGTCAAGAAGGGCGACAAGGCGCGTGCGGTGGTCGTCGCACGCGATCTGCATGCGCTTGGCTTCCAGGTGGTGGCGACCAAGGGCACGGCTGCGGCCATTGCCGAAGGCGGCGTGCCGGTGAAGGCGGTCAACAAGGTCAAGGATGGCCGGCCGCACATCGTCGACATGGTCAAGGCCGGCGAGATCCAGTTGGTTTTCACTACGGTGGACGAAACGCGCACGGCCATTGCCGACTCGCGTCACATCCGCCAGGTGGCGCTTGCCAACCGCATCACCTACTACACGAGCATGGCGGGCTGCGAGGCTGCCGTCGAGGGCATGAAGCACCAGGACGATCTGGTGGTGCTATCCCTGCAAGAACTGCACGCGGAACTGCACTAGACTTTTAGCATCTCTCCCACGCATCGGCCGCCGCCGAACTCCCGCAAGGGAGAAGGCGGCGGTTCTCATTCTGAGTTTCAAGGTTTGACCATGGCCACCATCCCCATCACCACGCGCGGCGCCCAGCTGCTGAAAGAAGAACTGCACCGCCTCAAGACCGTGGAGCGCCACGCGGTGGTGCAAGCGATCGCCGAAGCCCGTGCGCAGGGCGACCTGTCAGAGAACGCCGAGTACGAAGCCGCCAAGGACAAACAAGGTTTCATCGAAGGTCGCATCCAGGAAGTCGAAGGCAAGCTGGCCGCGGCGCAGATCATCGACCCCGCTTCATTGAATGCAGGTGGCATGGTGGTGTTTGGTGCCACTGTCGATCTGGAAGACGAGGGCACGGGCGCGCCCGTGACCTACCAGATCGTCGGTGAAGACGAAGCCGACCTGAAACAAGGCCGCATCTCGATCGGATCGCCGATTGCGCGGGCGCTCATCGGCAAGGAAGAAGGCGCCGTGGCTGAAGTGCAGGCGCCTGGCGGCGTCAAGAGTTACGAGATCGTCAAGGTTCGCTACATCTGAGCCGCCGCGTGAAGCACCTGGACAGCCGGCGTTTGGCCTGCCTGGTCGCGGGTCTGTGGGCCGGCTTGATCGTCTGCATTGCCGCGATCGCGGCACCAGCAGGTTTTGCCACCCTGACTCCGGACATGGCCGGCCGCGTAGCTGGGCGTATGTTTGCCCAGGAGGCCTATCTCAGCTTGGCGGTCGGGGTGATTTTGTTGCTGCTGGTGCGCCGGCAAGCCCGTCTGGATGTCGAAGCTGGCCGGGGCTCGATCTTCAGTACGGAGGTCATGCTGGTGCTGGGCACGCTGTTTTGCACGATGTTGGGCTATTTCGCCGTTCAGCCGATGATGGCCGCAGCCCGGGCGGGGCAGGGCCTCTGGTCATTTGGTGCGTTGCACGGTGTGTCTGCCGCGCTGTTCGGGTTGAAGGGCCTGCTGGCCCTGACGCTGGCGTGGCGCTTGGCGCGGGCTTAGTTGGCCGCTTTATTCGGCCGCCGTGCGCTTGACGCTGGTGATGCGCTTCTTGGCGCGCTTCACCTGGCCGCCGGCGGCGATGCGCTGGTTGCCCAGCAGGTTGATCTTCTTGACCTGGGGGCGGTGGTTGCCGCTCTTGGAGAACTTGAGGATCTTGACCACCTTGGGGCCGGCGCCTCGGCCTTCGCGTTCGGCCTTTTCCTTCGGAGGCATCGGGCGCCACAGCACCAGCAGCTTGCCGATGTGCTGAATGGGCGCGGCGTTCAACTCGTCGCTCAGGCGGGCCAGAATGGCCTCGCGGGTTTCGCGCTCGTCGGAGAAAACACGCACCTTGATGAGGCCGTGCGCGTTGAGTGCGGCGTCGGTTTCCTTGATGACGGCGGGGGTGAGGCCGTCTGCGCCGATGCGAATCACGGGTTCGAGGTGATGGGCTTCAGCGCGCTTTTCTTTGCGCTGGACGGGGCGGAGTTCAATGGCAGGCATGCCCCTATTATCGGTTGACCCAGAGCAGGCTTATGAAAACCCAGACAAAAAGCAAGAAGGTCAACAAGGCGTGGTTGCATGACCACGTCAACGACACCTATGTGAAGCTGGCCCAGAAAGAGGGCTACCGCGCCAGAGCTGCCTACAAGCTCAAGGAAATCGACGAAACGCTGAAGCTGATACGCCCCGGCCAACTGGTGGTGGACCTGGGCGCCACACCTGGCGCCTGGAGCCAATACGTGCGCCGAAAGTTTGTGGGCTCTGGGACGGCCGCCGCGGGTGCCTTGAACGGCACCATCATTGCGCTCGACGTTTTGCCGATGGAGCCCATCGAAGGCGTCACTTTCATCCAGGGGGATTTTCGGGAGGATGTCGTGTTGGCCCGGTTGCGAGGCCTGATCGGCGGCCGGCCGGTGGATGTGGTCATTTCCGACATGGCGCCCAACCTGTCGGGCATCGAAAGCTCTGACGCCGCCCGCATGGAGCATCTGGTCGAATTGGCGGTCGATTTCGCCCAGAACCACCTCACGCCAAACGGGGCTCTCGTGGTGAAGGTGTTTCACGGCAGCGGCCACGCCCAGTTGACCGATCTGTTCAAAAAGACCTTTCGGGTTGTCAAGCCCATCAAACCCAAGGCATCTCGTTACCGTTCGTCGGAAACCTTTCTGGTGGGTGTGGGTCTCAAGAACTCGGGCGTTGTGGCCGAAAAGGGTTCGTGAACTAGTACCGTGCGCATGGCGCATACACCCAGCTTGCACAGGGGCAGGTGAGGCGGGCTCTCCCCCTTGTCTGGACTAGAATCCGCCCCATATGCCGTGGATGCGGGCTCATCGTGCGCCTGTGCGGAAGTTTTGATTGCAGAAGGAGCCGCGGTGAACAATCAATGGTTCTCAAAAGTTGCTGTTTGGTTGGTGATTGCGCTGGTGCTGTTCACTGTCTTCAAGCAGTTCGACAAGCCCCGTGTCGTCGAGAACGTCACGTACACGCAGTTCATGGACGACGCCAAGGCCGGCAAGGTCAAGCGGGTTGAAGTCCAGGGTCGCAACCTGAAAGTCACCCCAAGCGAAGGCCAGGGTTACACCATCGCTTCCCCCGGCGATCTGTGGATGGTCGGCGACCTGATGAAGTTCGGTGTGCAAGTCACCGGCAAGGCCGACGAAGAGCAGTCGATCCTGATGACCATCCTGGTCTCCTGGGGCCCGATGCTGCTGCTGATCGCGGTGTGGATCTACTTCATGCGGCAGATGCAAGGCGGCGGCAAGGGCGGTGCCTTCAGCTTCGGCAAGTCGAAGGCGCGCATGCTCGACGAGGCCAACAACACCACCACCTTTGCTGATGTGGCTGGTTGCGACGAGGCCAAGGAAGAAGTCAAGGAACTGGTCGACTTCCTGAAAGACCCGCAAAAATTCCAGAAGCTCGGTGGTCGCATCCCCCGTGGCGTGCTGCTCGTCGGCCCTCCCGGCACCGGCAAGACCTTGCTCGCCAAGGCGATTGCCGGCGAAGCCAAGGTGCCTTTCTTCAGCATCTCAGGCTCCGACTTCGTTGAAATGTTCGTCGGTGTCGGCGCGGCGCGCGTTCGCGATATGTTCGAGCAGGCGAAGAAAAATTCACCTTGCATTGTGTTCATCGATGAAATCGATGCAGTCGGTCGTCAGCGCGGCGCCGGTGTCGGCGGCGGGAACGACGAACGCGAACAAACGCTCAATCAGTTGCTCGTGGAGATGGATGGATTTGAAGCCTCTGTCGGTGTCATTGTGATCGCTGCGACCAATCGTCCCGATGTGCTTGACCCGGCGCTGTTGCGTCCGGGCCGTTTCGATCGCCAGGTCGTGGTGCCGTTGCCTGATATTCGCGGCCGCGAACAAATCCTTCTGGTTCATATGCGCAAAGTGCCGATCGCGCCGGACGTGGAAGCAAACACTATTGCGCGTGGCACCCCGGGGTTCTCAGGTGCGGATCTCGCTAACCTTGTCAATGAAGCAGCCTTGTTTGCCGCCCGCTCATCCAAGCGACTGGTCGATCACGAAGATTTCGAACGTGCCAAAGACAAGATCTATATGGGCGCCGAGCGCAGGTCGATGGTGATCAAAGAAGAAGACAAGCTGAAGACGGCGTATCACGAGTCCGGACACGCGATCCTTGGGTATCTGCTGCCGAACTGTGATCCTGTCCACAAGGTCACGGTCATCCCGCGTGGCCGTGCGCTTGGTATCACCTGGTCTTTGCCGGAGACCGACCAATACACTCGCTATCGCGAACAAATGCTCGACGACATTTGCATGATGTTCGGCGGGCGCATCGCAGAAGAGTTATTTGTTGGCAAGATATCGACCGGTGCATCCAATGATTTTGAACGTGCTACCCACACCGCCAGAGAAATGGTGACTCGTTACGGGATGAGCGATGCATTGGGCCCGATGGTCTACGCCGAGAATGAAGGTGAGGTATTCCTTGGCAGGAGCATGACGCGCCAGACGAATATTTCTGAGGCGACGATGCAGAAGGTTGACGCCGAAATTCGCCGCATCCTCGACGAGCAATATGCTTTGGGCAAAAAGATATTGGGGGAAAATCGCGACAAGGTGGAAGCGATGACAAAGGCCCTGATGGAAATCGAAACCATCGATGCCGACCAGATCAAGGACATCATGGAAGGCCGTCCGCCGCGCGCACCCAAGCCTTCGCAGATGGCATTCAAGCCCAAACGCGATGGTGATGGGGACGGCAGTGCTCCCGTGACGCCGAAACCTGAACCTGCTGCGGCAGAAGGTGGAAGCTGAGTGTCCTGACTTGACGTTCCTGCGGGCGGCCTGTGTGCCGCCCGTTTCATTTTCAACAGCCACGTCGGGTCTCAGGCAATGACACAGCTCCAGTGCGGAAAATTCCTGCTGTCACTTGATCGCCCGCTGGTGATGGGCATCGTCAATGTCACGCCGGATTCCTTTTCTGATGGCGGCAAATTTTTTGCGCGCGATCAGGCCATCGCGCACGCACGGAAGTTGATCGAGGAGGGAGCAGATATCCTCGACGTCGGCGGGGAATCGACCCGGCC
>JACMKJ010000290.1 GCA_014380155.1 Rhizobacter sp.
CACCGCCACTTCGGGCGCGTCGGCCGCGAAGAAGCCGAGGCCCTGCTCGAGCGCCGCAGCGGCGACGAGAACAACCCGCGCATCCTGGAGGCCTTCAATGAGGAGACACCCGACTGGCTGGCGTTCTTCATGTTCACCTACTTCACCGACCGCGACGGCAAGTTCCAGCTCTCCGCCCTGGCGGAAAGTGCCTTCGACCCGCTCGCGCGCACGACCAAGTTCATGCTCACCGAAGAGGCGCACCACATGTTCGTGGGCGAGAGCGGCGTGTCGCGTGTGATTGCGCGCACCTGCCAGGTGATGAATGAATTGAAGACCGACGACGTGGGCAAGCTGCGCGCTGCCGGCGTGATCGACCTGCCAACGGTCCAGCGCTACCTGAACTTCCACTACAGCGTCACCATCGACCTCTTCGGTGCCGACCAGTCGAGCAATGCCGCCACCTTCTACAGCTCCGGCCTGAAGGGCCGGTACGAAGAAGGCAAGCGCACCGACGACCACACCCTGAAAGGCCAGACCTACAAGGTGCTGGAGGTGAAAGACGGTACGCTGGTCGACAAGGAAGTTCCCATGCTCAACGCCTTGAACGAAGTGCTGCGCGACGACTTCATCAAGGACTCGGTCGCCGGTGTGGAGCGCTGGAACAAGGTCATCGAGAAGGCCGGCATTCCCGTTCGCCTGAAGGTGCCGCACAAGGCCTTCCATCGCAACATCGGTGCACTGGCCGGGATCAAGATGTCGCCGGACGGGCGTGTCGTCAGCGAATCGGAATGGCAAGCCAAGAAGACCGAGTGGCTGCCGACCACTGAAGACCGCGCGTTCGTGGCATCGCTCATGGGCCGCGTGGTCGAGCCGGGCAAGTTCGCGAACTGGATCAGCCCGCCGGTGATGGGCGTCAACCGCCAGCCCGTCGACTTCGAGTACATCCGCTTCAACTGACATACAGCCCATGGACATGACCGTGGAAGCCGGGGTCATCAAGCAGCACCTGATCGACCCCGAGATCTGCATCCGCTGCAACACCTGCGAGGCCACCTGCCCCGTGGGCGCCATCACGCACGACGATCGCAACTACGTGGTGAAGGCCGATGTGTGCAACGGCTGCATGGCCTGCGTGCCACCCTGCCCCACCGGCTCCATCGACAACTGGCGCACCATGCCCTTGGTGCGGGCCTACTCGGTCGAAGCCCAGTTGGGCTGGGACGAACTGCCACTCGAGCTCACCCCGGAGCAGCTAGAGGCCGAAGGCGTGACGCAGACCTCAGCCCCTGCATCGGCCGCCAGCACGCTCACCGAGCCACCCACCTTGCCGACGGCAGGAGACGCCTCGTTCAACTCGGCCCAATACGGCGCGACGGTGCCGCCCTGGTCGGCGGCCCGCCCCTATACCAATCTCTTTACGCCGAAGAAGCCCACCACCGCCACCGTGGTCGGCAATCTGAACTGCACCGAGGCGGGGTTTGCGAGCGAGACCCATCACGTCGTGCTCGACTTCGGTGTGATGCCTTTTCCGGTGTTGGAAGGGCAGTCGATCGGCATCATCCCGCCGGGTGTGGACGGCAGCGGCAAGCCGCACTTCGCGCGCCAATATTCGGTCGCGAGCCCGCGCAACGGCGAACGCCCGGGCTACAACAACATCGCGCTGACGGTCAAACGTGTCACCGAAGACCATCAGGGCAAGCCGATCCACGGTGTGGCGTCGAACTACGTCTGCGACCTCTTGGTCGGTGACACGGTGCAGGTGGTGGGGCCATTCGGGCACTCCTTCCTGATGCCCAACCACCCGAAGTCGCACCTGGTGATGATCTGCACCGGCACCGGCAGTGCGCCCATGCGCGCCATGACGGAGTGGCGGCGCCGGCTTCGCCAAAGCGGCAAGTTCGAAGGCGGCAAGCTGATGCTGTTCTTCGGCGCCCGCACCGAGCAGGAGCTGCCCTACTTCGGGCCCCTGCAGAAGCTGCCCAAGGACTTCATCGACATCAACCTCGCCTTCTCACGCACGCCCGGAGCCCCCAAGCGCTACGTGCAAGACCTGATACGCGAGCGCTCCGCTGACCTCGGTGAGCTCATGAGCGACGGCAACACCCACTTCTACGTGTGCGGGCTCAAGAGCATGGAAGAAGGTGTCGTTCTTGCGCTGCAAGACACGGCGCAGCGGGCAGGCTTTTCGTGGGACACGCTCGGCACAGCCCTCAAAAACGAGGGCCGCCTGCATCTCGAAACCTACTGACGCAGGCAGCCCGACCCCAGGTGACGGCATCGGCCACCGTTTCGCGGGCATCATCTGCCCATGACAGGCAAGAGATCGCGGCCACGAGCACCTGATGTCCCTCACCCAGCGGCCGCGGCAGAAGCCGTCGAGCGAAGGCTCCTCGCATGGATGGCGTGTCGCGAATGGCAGGCCTTTGCGTTCCAGCGCGAGGTGTGGGCGGCGATGGCAGCCGGCGAGTCGGGCCTGCTGCACGCAACCACCGGCGCCGGCAAGACCTACGCCGTATGGCTCGGCGCCCTGATCGCCTTTCTGCGAAGCTCTGGCGGCCGCTCTGGCGCGAGTGCATCCAGCAAGCCTGCGCCTTTGACCGTGTTGTGGATCACCCCCATGCGCGCGCTCGCCGCCGACACGCTGCGCGCCCTGCAAGGCCCTCTCGCAGTGCTGAACGCTGCAGAGGGTGAAGAAGGTGCAGAGCCCAGTTTCGACGCCTGGAGCACCGGCGCACGCAGCGGCGACACCCCCTCCAGCGAACGCAGCGCGCAAGACAAGCGACTGCCCAGCGCGCTCGTGACCACGCCCGAGAGCCTGTCGCTGATGCTCGCGCGTGCCGATGCGCAGGCATCGCTCGGCAGCGTGCGCCTGGTGGTGGTCGACGAGTGGCACGAGATGCTGGGCAACAAGCGCGGCGTGCAGGTGCAGCTGGCCTTGGCACGCCTGCGGCGCTGGTGCCCCGGTCTGTGCGTGTGGGGCATGTCGGCCACGCTGGGCAACCTGGCACAGGCGCAGCACGCGCTGTTGGGTGACGCGCGGGGCCGCCTGGTGCAAGGCGAGGTGCCGAAGACGCTGATGGTCGATTCGCTGCTGCCGCCGCGTGCAGAGCGCTTCCCGTGGGCGGGGCACCTGGGGCTCACGATGCTGCCGCAGGTGATCGCCGAGATCGAATCCAGCGGCACGACGCTGGTGTTCACCAACACACGCTCGCAGTCGGAGATCTGGTACCAGGCCCTGCTGGAGGCGCGCCCCGAGTGGGCCGGCGAGATCGCGCTGCACCACGGCTCGCTCGACCGTGCAGTGCGTGAATGGGTGGAGCTTGGCTTGAAGAATGGCGAGCTTCGCGCTGTGGTCTGCACCTCGAGCCTGGATCTCGGTGTGGACTTCCTGCCCGTCGAGCGGGTGTTGCAGATCGGTTCGCCCAAAGGCGTGGCGCGCTTGCTTCAGCGCGCAGGGCGCTCGGGCCACGCGCCGGGGCGACCGTCACGCATCACGCTCGTGCCCACGCACAGCATCGAGATGGTCGAAGGCGCTGCGGCGCGCACTGCCATCGCCGCCGGGCAGATCGAAGCGCGCCCGTCGCCGCAGCAGCCGCTCGACGTGCTGGTGCAGCACCTGGTCACGGTGGCGCTGGGTGGCGGCTTCGAGCCCGAGGCCTTGTACGACGAAGTGCGCAGCACCGCCGCGTATGCAGCCCTCTCGCGCGAGAGCTGGGAATGGTGCCTGGCCTTCGTGCGCCAGGGCGGCCCCTCGCTCGCCGCCTACCCCGACTACCAGCGCGCCGTACCGGGCGACGACGGCATCTGGCGCGTGCCCGATGCGCGGCTCGCGCGGCGCCACCGCATGAACATCGGCACCATCGTCAGCGACGCCAGCATGCCGGTGCAGTACCTCGGTGGTGCGCGCCTGGGCAGCGTCGAAGAGAGCTTCGCCGCACGCCTCAAGCCGGGCGAATGTTTCATGTTCGGCGGGCGCTTGCTGGAGCTCGTGCGCATCCACGACATGACGGCCTGGGTGCGCCGCGCCACCGGCCGGCGTGCGGCCGTGCCGCGCTGGAATGGCGGGCGCATGTCGCTCTCGAGCACGCTGTCCGACGCGGTGGTGCAGCAGCTGGCGCTCGCCGATGCAGGCCACTACGACAGCCCCGAGCTGCAATGCCTGCAGCCCTTGTTCGACATCCAACGGCAATGGTCGGCCCTGCCCACACCACAGACCCTGTTGATCGAGACGCTCAAGACGCGCGAGGGCTGGCATCTCTTTCTCTACCCGTTTGCAGGCCGCCACGTGCACCTGGGCCTGGCGAGCCTCGTGGCCTGGCGCATGGCGCGCGACACGCCGCGCACGTTTTCAATGTCGTTCAACGACTATGGCTTCGAGCTGCTCAGCGCCACCGAGGTCGACTGGCAGGCCCTGTTGCCGAAGGCTCTGGCCGTCGGCGATGACGCCACGCTGTTGCTCGAAGTGCTGGACAGCATCAACGCGAGTGAACTCGCACAGCGGCGCTTTCGCGAGATCGCCCGCGTGGCGGGGCTCATCTACCAAGGCTTTCCGGGCGAGAAGCGCAGCAACAAGCAGCTGCAAGCGTCGTCATCGCTGTTCTGGGAGGTGTTCCGCAAGTACGACCCGGCCAACCAGTTGCTCAAACAAGCCGAGCAGGAGCTGCTCGCGCACGAATTGGAGATCAGCCGCCTGCGCGCGAGCCTGCAACGCATGGCCACGCAGCAGCATGTGTGGAAGCCGCTGGCGCGGCCGACGCCGTTTTCGTTCCCGCTGATGGTGGAGCTGTTTCGCGAACAGCTGTCGAACGAGAAGGTGGCCGACCGCATCGCGCGCATGGTGGCGCAGCTCGAAGCGGCGGCCGGTGGCAACACGCCCGCTTCGAGCGCGGAGCAGGTGCTGGGCACGCTTGCCTTCAGCGGCGCAGGCCAGGCAGCGCCTTCGCCTGCAACAGCCAAGACCGATGGCCGCAGGCGCCGCCGATGAGCCTGCCCCCA
>JACMKJ010000291.1 GCA_014380155.1 Rhizobacter sp.
ACGGCAAGGCGCGCCAGCGCGAGACGAGCGAAGAAATTCTTGACCGCATGCGGCGCGACATCAAGCTCACGCCGATCAGTGCCGAGGTGACAGACCGGCGCACCGGCTCGCCGGTGAAGTCGACCATTGCCTTCAGCCTGTCGTATGACAGCGAGAGCGCTGCCGCCGCACAAAAGATCGCCAATGAGCTGACCACGCTGTACCTCAACGAGAACGTGAAGAACCGCCAGCAGAAGGCGGCCGAGACCACCTCGTTCCTCGACGAAGAGCTGAGCCGCGTGAGCGAGCACATCTCCGAGGTGGAGCAGAAGCTGTCGCTCTTCAAGGCGCGCAACCAGGGCCGCCTGCCGGAGCTGAACCTCTCCAACCAGGTGGGCAGCGAGCGCGCCAACAGCGACATCCAGCGCCTGGAGCGCGAGATCGTGTTCCTCAACGAGCGGATCATGTCGCTGCAGACGCAGCTGGCCGACACCAAGCCCAACCAGCCGCTGTCGGGGGCGGCCGGCACCCTGCTCGAACCCGATGACCGCCTGAAGTCGCTGCAGCTGCAACTCACCACACTGGTCGGCACCTTCAGCGAAGACCACCCCGACGTGAAGCGGCTGCGCCGAGAGATCGCCGTGCTCCAAGCCGAGACCGGGCAAGACGGCGACGCTACCGACCGCGAAGCCCGCCGCCTGGAGCTGCAGGCGCAGCTGTCGCTGCTGCGCCAGAAATACGCCGACGAGCACCCTGACGTCGCCAAGGCCAGGCGTGCCCTGGTGGCGCTCGAAGCGCTGCCCGTGGCCGACGCCAAGCGCGCCCGCAAGCCCGACAACCCGGTCTACATCAACCTCAAGTCGCAGATCGAGTCGACCGTGGCGCAGGTGCAGTCTTTGCGCACTGAGCGCGACGAGATGCGCGCGAAGCTCGCTTTGTTCGACATGCGCGTGAGCCAGACGCCCGAGGTGGAGCGCGAGTACCTGGAGCTGGTGCGCGACATGGAAAGCTCTCGCGCACGCTTTCGCGAGCTGCGCGACAAGCAGATGCAGGCTCAGGTGGCCGAGCAGCTGGAGCGTGGCCGCAAGGCCGAACGTTTCACCCTGATCGAGCCGCCGATATTCCCCGAAAAGCCCTACCGCCCCAACCGCATGCTGATCGTGATGCTGGGCCTGCTGCTGGCGGTGGCGGGCGGGGTGGGTGTGGCGCTGTTGCGCGAGGCAATCGACCAGACCGTGCACAGCCCGCGTGATGTGATGCGGGTGCTGCAGGCGCCGGTGCTGGCGGTGTTGCCCGTCATCGCGAGCCCGCTGCTCGTGCGGCAACGCTCGCGGGTTCGCAAGCTGCTGGCTTTGGGTGTGCTTGCCGCGATCGGGTTGGCGGTGGCGGCTCTGCACTATTTCTACATGCCGATCGACGTGGCCTGGTACTCGATCCTGCGGCGCCTTGCCGGTTGAAAGACTGACACCGAATGCCCAACATGAAGCTATTCAACGAAGGCGATGCCGGTATGAATGAAACAACGCCCCACAGCGCGGCCAAGGTGCATGTTGTGAGGCCCGCCACCGCACCGTCGGGCGAGGGTGAGGCGCGCAGCGAACCCTTGCACATCGAGTACTCCAGCACCAAGGTCGTGGCCGACGTCTTGTTGCGCCTGCAGGCCACCCATGGCGTGGTGAAGAACGACCGCTCGCAGCTGGCCGAGTCGTTCAAGATGCTGCGCAACCAGGTGCTGCAGCGCATGCGCGCCGACGGGCACACGCTGCTGGCGGTGACCAGCCCGCGCCGCATCGAGGGCAAGTCGTTGACGGCGGTGAACCTCGCGCTGACCATGGCCGCCGATTACGACTCGGCGGTGCTGCTGGTCGATGCCGACCTCAGCGGCCAGGGCCTGCAGACGATCTTCGGCCTGGGCGGTGCGCGTGGCCTGAGCGACCACCTGACACAAGGCGTGCCCATCTCCGAACTGCTGGTCAACCCAGGCGTGCCACGCTTCGTGGTGCTGCCCGCGGGGCAAGAGGCGGTGCTGAATTCATCCGAGCTGCTGGCCACCAAGGCCGCGCAGCAGCTGATCCAGGAGATGAAACAACGCTACCGCGACCGCTACATCATCGTCGACCTGCCGCCGCTGCTCGACACTGCCGATGCGCTGGCCTTCTTGCCGCAGGCCGACACCACCCTGGTGGTGATCGAGGAGCACACCACCTCGATGCAGGACATGGAGAGCATGGCCGACCTGATGGCGCCGTTCAACCTGATCGGCAGCGTGATGAGCCAGGCGCGCGAGAGGGAAAAAAGTGCGTCGGCCCAACGCCCGTGGTACCGCCGCTGGATGCCGGGTTCACGGTGAAACCTTGGTGGGCCGGGGTGTGGAAAGCCTGCGGCTTGGCACTGTGGGCTTTTGTGGGTGCAGCCCAGGCGCAAGACGCGCCACCGCAGATCAGCCTGCCGCCCATCGGCCTGCGCACACAAGATTTGGCGGTGGTCATCAACGACGCCGACCCGGCGAGCGTGGAAACCGGCGAGTACTACGCCAGCCGGCGCGGCATCGCGCCTGAGCACGTCATTCACGTGAGTTTCCCGCCCGGCCAGGCGGTGATGGCGCTGCCCGACTTCGAGCGTGTGCTGCGCGTGCTGCGCGACACGGTGCCGCCGCAAGTCCAGGCGTATGCGCTGGCGTGGACGCTGCCTTACCGCGTCGACTGCATGTCGGTGACGAGCGCGTTTGCGTTGGGCCACAACCCGGCTTACTGCGCCAGCGGGTGCCAGGTGACCAAGTCATCGCCCTATTTCGACAGCGCCAGCAACGCGCCCTACCAAGACCACGGCCTGCGCCCCGCCATGCTGCTCGCGGGCCACGACGTGGCCGACGTGAAGGCGCTGATCGACCGCGGCTTGCGCTCCGACAACCAGTGGCCCGCCGGCACCGGCTACCTGCTCAACACCACCGACAAGCGGCGCAACGTGCGCGCTGAAACCTACGCGCAGGCGCGCCGCAAGCTGATCGGCGGCTACCGAGTGCAGCAGGTCGACGCGGACGTGCTGGAAGACAAGGCCGACGTGATGTTTCTCTTCACCGGCGTTCAGCACGTGAAGGGCCTGCAGAGCATTCGCTTCCTGGATGGTGCAGTGGCCGACCACCTCACCTCGCTGGGCGGCATGCTCACCGACAGCCCGCAAACCAGTGCGCTGGAGTGGTTGGCCGCAGGCGCGACCGGCAGCTACGGCAACACCGTCGAGCCCTGCAACTACCTCGCCAAGTTTCCCGACGTGGCGGTGCTGATGGGCCGCTACCTGGGGGGCGAGACCTTGATCGAGGCCTACTGGAAAAGTGTGCGCATGCCGGGGCAGGGTGTGTTCATCGGCGACCCGCTGGCGCGGCCTTTCGGCGGTGTGCGCTTTGCGCGCAAGGGGCGGCAGCAGCTGGTGCAGACCCACTCGTTGCGCCCGGGCCGCTACCTGTTGCAAGCGGCGAGCACGAGCATCGGCCCGTTTCGCACCGTGGGTCAACTGCGGGTGCTGGGCTATGGCGCTTACGACCTGGGGCTGCCGGGTGACCCGCGTGTTTTCTACCGGGTGGTCGGTCTTCCCTGAGCCCGGGTTGAACTCAGCAGGGCCATGTGCTGACCGACGCGCCCCAATGGCGCCGTTTCCCACTCGCGAGGCATGCCCGACACCGACACGGCCAGCAGTTCGGCCATGCATTCACGCGCCAACACGACCTCTTCGCGAAGCAGGCCCTCGGGCGCCAAGCCCAGTCGCAACAGCCGATCGACCCGATGAAAATCGGTGAGATGCGAGGGGCAGCACCCGAACTCGTTGTCATTCGATAGGCGTTGACCGCGCACCACCGTCCAGTGGCTGGGCCCGTTGAACACACGCGCCTGCCGGCGCGGAATCTCGACCAGCCCCTGCGCCGTCAACTGGTGGCAAACCTCGGACAGCTGACCGAAGAAGATCTGGAAGCAGCTTTGTTTTCGGTGGTCGAAAGAGATGACGACGGTGGCCCAGGCCGCGCCCACCCTGCGCTGCAGCGGGATCTCACCCGCGCGGCAATCGGCCAGCTCGCCGAACTCGCGGGTGGTGCTCGCCCACTCGAAGCCTTGTTCGAACAAGGGCGGCAGCAGCAGCTCGAACACCTGGTCGACCAGCACCGCCGTGCGGTGGCTCAACGACTTGCGCCAGCGGGCAAACTGCTTCTTGCTGTCATCTGCCAAGCCCGCGACCCCTTTTGCTCATGTCCTTGCCCTTCGATCAGTAGCCTTGCGAGCCCGCATACGGTGCCACCGGCGCGACCGATTTGCCAGGCAGGCCACCCACCGTGTAGCCACCGCTGCCGTCGGAGATGCCGCCGCCGAACATGGCCGAGATGATGCCGGAGATGGTGTCGTAGTCCCAGCGGTGGATGGTCAGGTTGGTGCCTTCGAGGTCGCGCGCCAGGCGTTGCACTTTCGACAGATCCCCGGTGCCGAATTTCGACTCGATGAAGTTGCGGAAACCCTCCAGCTGGAAGTCGAAGGTCGACTTGCCCACGCCGTTGCTCGCCTGTTCGGTGAACTCCTTGCCCGAGGCGATCAGGCCGATCCGGGTGAGCATTTCGCCGATTTCACCCTTGGTGTCCCTGGAGACGAACTCCTTGAAGATGTAGGGCACGGCCGCGTCGGCCACCTTGCCGCCCACGGCACCGATGGCGGTGTCGATCACCAGGCTGGAGGCGCTGACGCTGTCGCCATTGAGCAGCGCGTTGATGGCCTGTGTGGTCGCGTTGCCAGCCGCACGG
>JACMKJ010000292.1 GCA_014380155.1 Rhizobacter sp.
AGCGAATCACCGAGGCGCTGTTCGATGAGGTGGGCAAGCCTACCCCTGTCTTGGCAGCCATTTGGGAGGTCTACCAGTCCGGCGGCGTGGTTGCCGGCAGCAGTGCAGGCGCGGCCATCATGAGCACCACCATGTTTCGCGACGCGCAGGACGTGTTGACGGTGCTCAAATCCGGCATGCGCGAAGGCCAAGAGATCGACCGCGGCCTGGGCTTCGTCGGGGCCGACGTGTTTGTCGACCAACACTTTCTCAAGCGAGGGCGCATCGGCCGAATGTTGCCTCTGATGCTGCGCCAAGGCTACCGGCTCGGTGTGGGCGTGGACGAGAACACCGCTGCCGTGTTTCGCGCCGACACCGTCGAGATCGTCGGCTACAAGGGTGCACTCCTGGCCGATCTGACCGACGCGACCACCGACAAGACACAGCCGGCGTTCAATCTGCGCGGAGCTCGCCTCACCTACCTCGACCGTGGTGACCGCTACAACCTCAAGACACGGGTCACGACACCCTCACCCGAAAAGCTGGGGGGGACCAGGATCGACCCTCGCTCGAAGGATTTCAAACCCTATTTCAAGACGCCCGCGTTCTACCCCGATGTGCTCGGCGACACGACAGTCGTGAATCTGATGGCCAACCTGATCGACAACCGGCAGACAGAGGTGGTCGGCCTGGCCTTCAACAGCCAAGCCACCGACCGCCCTGAGCTGGGTTTCGAGTTTCGCTTTCGCAAGGGACCGGACAGCATCGGCTACTACAGCGGCGCTTTTGGCGGTGAGGACTACAGCGTGATGAACATCGTGTTGGACGTCACCCCGGTCACCCTGTCGCGCCCGCTGTACCGCCCGCTTGCGCCGAGCCAGTAGGCCACTCTCTCAACCGCCCACGGAGTCATTTGCATGAAGAAGCTGTTGTCCCTCATTGCGCTGCTTGCGGCGGCGGCGCCGTTCGCATCTTCGGCACTGGCCAGCGAGCCGCTCAAGTTGCGCGTTGGCGTCGAAGGCGCCTACCCGCCGTTCAGTTCGGTCGGGCCCGACGGCAAGCTGAAGGGCTTCGACATCGACATCGCCAACGCGTTGTGCACCGAGATGAAGGCACAGTGCACCCTGGTCCAGCAAGACTTCGACGGCATGATCCCGGCGCTGCAAGCCCGCAAGTTCGATCTGATCGTCGCCTCGCTCTCCATCACCCCGGAGCGGCTGAAGGTGGTCGACTTCTCGAACAAGTACTACAAGACCCCTAACAGGTTGATCGTCAAAGCGGGGGTGGTGATCGACGGGTCGCCCGAGAGCTTCAAGGGCAAGCGCATCGGCGTGCAGCGCAGCAGCACCAACGACCGCTTCGCCAGCGCCAGGTTCAGCGGCGCAAGCATCACGCGCTACGCCAAGCAGGACGAGGCCTACCTCGACCTGGCAGCAGGCCGCCTCGACGCCACCCTGGTGGATGCGGTGGCAGGCGACGCCGGCTTCATCAAGACGCCGGGCGGCAAAGGCTACGCCTTCACGGGGCCCGCCTATGACGACCCCGAGTTCTTCGGCCGCGGCGTGGGCGTTGCCTTGCGCAAGGGCGAGACCACCCTGCGCGACCAACTGAACTCGGCCATCGCTTCCATGCGCAGCAAAGGCATCTACAAGAAGATTCAAGACCAGTACTTCGACTTCGACGTCTACGGCAAGTAAGACACCGCACGATGCTGCTCGCCTACCTGCCCAGCCTGCTCGAGGGCGCGCGCCTCACGCTCGCCGTGGCCTTCGCCTCGTTGCTGCTCGCGCTGCTGTTGGGCTTGGCGGGTGCCACGGCCAAGTTGTCGGGCTCGGCGTTCTGGCGGCGCGCGGCGACGGCGTACACGACCTTGATCCGCGGGGTGCCCGACCTGGTGCTGATGCTGCTCATCTTCTTTGGCGGACAGATCGCGATCAACGCCTTGGTACAACGGCTCGGTCTGGCCTATGTGGACATCGACCCCTTTGTCGCCGGCGTGGCCACATTGGGCTTCATCTTCGGCGCCTATTTCACCGAGACCTTTCGCGGCGCCATATTGGCCATTCCGCCCGGCCAGATGGAAGCCGGGCGTGCGTTCGGCATGTCGGCCTGGGCCGTGTTTCGCCGCGTCACCGCGCCGCAGATGGTGCGCTTCGCGATCCCGTCATTCACCAACAACTGGCTGGTCCTGGTGAAGTCGACCGCCCTGGTCTCGGTGATCGGCCTGAACGATGTGATGCACAAGGCCGGCCAGGCGGCCGGTGCCACCCGCGAGCCGTTCACCTTCTACCTGACGGTGGGTGCGCTCTACCTGGCCGTGACCACGTTGTCGGTAATCTTGCTGCGCGCCCTCGAAAAGCGCTTTTCACGCGGCGTGAAGGTGGCCACGCTGTGAACCTCTCCGCCATCGTTGAAAGCCTGCCGCTGTACTGGACCGGCTTGCTGACCACGCTGGGCCTCTTGCTGGCTTCGCTGGCGATCGGCCTGGTTGTCGCCATTCCGATGGCGGTGATGCGTGCATCGCGCTGGCGCTTCCTCTCCGGCCCGGTGTGGCTCTACACCTATGTGATTCGCGGCACGCCGATGCTGGTGCAGCTCTTTCTCCTCTACTACGGACTGGCTCAGTTCGCCGCGGTGCGTGAGAGCGCGCTGTGGCCCTGGCTCTCCAGCGCCTGGTTCTGCGCGATCCTCGGCTTTGCCATCAACACCTGCGCCTACACCACCGAGATGCTGGCTGGCGCCATCCGGGCCACGCCACATGGCGAAGTCGAGGCGGCCCGCAGCCTGGGCATGTCATGGCGGCTGATCATGCGGCGCATCGTTCTGCCCTCGGCGCTGCGGCGCTGTCTGCCGGGCTATGGCAACGAGGTCATCATGATGCTGCACACCACATCGCTGGCCAGCGTGGTGACCCTGCTCGACATCACCGGCGCAGCGCGTGAACTGAACTCCCGTTTCTACCTGCCGTTCGAGGCCTTTGGCACTGCAGCGCTCTTCTACCTCGTGCTGACACTGATGCTCGTGACGCTGTTCCAGCGTGCCGAGAAACGTTGGCTCGCCCACCTCCAGGTTCGCCGTTGATCGGCCCGCCCTGCCCACTTCCACATGCACACACAGCACCACCCCCTGCGGGGCGCACCACTCGGCACGCAGCGCGAGATCGTCAGTTTTCACTACGGGCGGCGAAACGGCGGTCGCAAGGTTTACGTCCAGGCTTCGCTGCATGCCGATGAGCTGCCGGGCATGCTGGTGGCGCACCACCTGCGGGAGCACCTGCTCGCCCTGGAGTCGGCCGGGCGCCTGCGGGCCGAATTCGTCGTCGTGCCCGTGGCCAACCCCATTGGCCTCGGTCAAACCATCCTGCGCAAGCAGGAAGGCCGTTTTGATCTGGCCGCAGGGGACAACTTCAACCGCCACTACCCTGCCCTGTTCGACAACGTGCTGCCGCTGTTGGAGGGCCAGCTCGGCAGCGACGCACCAACCAACGCACAACTGGTGCGCAGCGCGCTGCGCGAGGCGGTGAACCAGCTGCCCGAAGACACCGAACTGATGAGCCTGCGCAAGACGCTGCTGGGTCTGGCCTGCGACGCCGAGGTCGTGCTCGACCTGCATTGCGACTGCGAGTCCCTGATGCACCTGTACACCGGCACGGCCCTGTGGCCGCAGGCCGAGCCACTGGCGCGCTGCATGGGCGCGCAAGCGTCGCTCCTGGCCAGTGAATCGGGCGACAACCCGTTTGACGAGGCGTGCTCCCGGATCTGGTGGCAACTCGAAGCGCACTATCGCGGGCAGCACCCCGTGCCATTGGCTTGCCTGGCGGTGACCCTGGAGCTGCGTGGCGAGCGCGACGTCTCGCACCCGCTCGCCGGCGCCGATGCGCAGGCCCTGATCGAGTTCTTCGTGCAACGCGGTTTGATCGAGGGCGAGCCCGCAGCGCAACGTGCGCTGCTCGAGCCGGCCACGCCTTTGACCGGCACCGATGTGATCCATGCACCTGCCAGCGGCCTCGTGGTCTATCTGAGAGAGTTGGGCGAGCACATCCAGACCGGCGAGGTGGTGGCCGAAGTCATCGACCCCCTCAGCGGGGCTGTGCATCGGCTGGCCAGCCGCACCAGCGGCCTGCTGTTCGCGCGGGAGACGCAGCGTTTCACCACCAGCGGTCGCAGCCTGTGCAAGATCGCCGGCGCGGTGCCGGTGCGGCAAGGCAAACTGTCGAGCGAATGATGACCCGCAGCAACTCCCATCCCACCGCATTGCGTGTCGACGGCCTGCACAAGCGCTTCGGTGGTGTCGAGGTGCTCAAGGGCGTCGACCTGGTCGCACAGGCGGGCGATGTCATCAGCGTGCTCGGCTCCAGTGGGTCGGGAAAGAGCACCCTGCTTCGCTGCATCAATCTGCTCGAGAAGCCCAATGCCGGTCGCTTCGAAGTGGCGGGCGAAGAACTCAAGCTCAAGCTCGGCAAGGAGGGTGAACTGCAGGCCGTCGACCCGAAGCAACTGCAGCGGCTTCGTTCACGGCTGGCCATGGTGTTCCAGCACTTCAACCTGTGGTCGCATCTGAACGCGCTCGACAACGTGATCGAAGCACCGATCCAGGTTCTGGGCGTTCCCCGTGCAGAGGCCATCGAGCGCGGAGAAGCGCTGCTGGCCCGGGTGGGGGTTGCGCACCGCAAGGCCTTGTACCCGTCGCAGCTCTCCGGCGGTGAACAACAGCGGGTCGCGATCGCACGCGCGCTGGCCATGGAGCCCCAGGTGATGCTGTTCGACGAGCCCACGTCGGCACTCGACCCCGAGCTTGTGGGCGAGGTGCTGCGTGTGATGCGCGATCTGGCGGACGAGGGTCGCACGATGATCGTCGTCACGCACGAGATGGGGTTTGCCCGCGAGGTCTCCAACCAGGTCGTCTTCCTGCATCAGGGGCTGATCGAGGAGCAGGGCCCGCCGCGGCAGGTGCTGCTCGAGCCGCAAAGCGAGCGACTGCGCAAGTTCCTCTCGGGCAAGCTGAAGTAGCCCCGCGCGGCCAGACGGTCCATGACGCTCATCGCGCTGCCACCTGCCGAGCCGGAGCGCATCGCGTTCGTGCTGCTCCCTCAGTGCTCACTGATGGCCCTGGGCGGTGCGCTCGACGCCCTGGCTCACGCCAACCAGGCCAGCCGCTCCGCCGGAGAACGGCTGCTGTACGACGTCCTCCTGGCCTCGACCGACGGCCGGCCCGTGACGACCGGCAGTGGCGCATCGGTTGCGGTCGACTTTGCGATCGCGGACCTGCCTCGCCTGGACGGCGTGGTCGTCGTCAGCGACACGCCGGTGCCGCAGTCGGGGTTCGATCCGCTGGTCGACTGGCTGCAGGCCTTCGGGCAAGGTCTGTCGGCGGAGCGGCGCTGGGTCGGGGGCATTGGCACGGGCGCCTACCTGCTCGCGCGTGCGGGCCTGCTGCGCGGCCACCGGGCCACGCTGCACTGGGCCTACGCGCCCTTGCTCGCACGCGCTTTCAGCGAAACCGTGGTGTCGAGCAATGTGTTCGAGTCCGACCGCCGGCGGCTGACCTGCGCCAGCGGCCACGCCGCATTCGACATGATGCTGCACCGCGTCGGAGAGACCCATGGGCCCACCATCGTCGAGCAACTGCTGGCGAGCTTCAGCCTTGAAAAACCGCGCGGTCCGAACGAACCCCAGCGCGTGCCGCTGTCGGCACGCATCGGTGGCGGCCAGCCCAAGCTGACCGAGGCGGTCGCGCTGATGGAAGCCAACATCGAGGAGCCGCTGGCCACCGAGGACATCGCGCGGCTGGTCGGCGTGTCGCGCCGCCAGCTGGAGCGCCTCTTCAAGCTCTACCTCGACAGCCTGCCCTCGCGCTACTACATCGAGATGCGGCTCACACGCGCACGCCAGTTGTTGCAGCAGACCAGCCAGTCCATCCTGCAGGTCGGGCTGGCCTGCGGCTTTTCGTCAGGCCCACATTTTTCAAACGCTTATCGCGCTCATTTTGGCGTCACACCCCGCGAGCAACGCAGCCAGCGTGTCATCGTGGCGATGCCCGCGCCTGCACCAGATTCCAAGGAGCTTGCCCCATGAACAACATCGGTGACACGGCCACGCCGCGCCTCGTGCTCAGGCCCTGCCGATTGACCGACCTGGCTGCCGTCGAGCGCATCGCAGCCGCGAGCGCCATCGGCATCGGTTCTTTGCCACTCGATCGCGAGAAGCTCTACGACAAGATCCGCGCCTCGTCGCACGCCTTCTCCACCGAAGCCGACGTGAGCGGCGAAGAGACCTACTTCTTCGTGCTCGAAGACACGGCCAGCGGGCAGATCGTCGGCACCAGTGGCATCGCGGCATCGGCCGGTTTCGGCGACCGCTTCTACAGCTACCGCAACGAGTTCATCGTGCATGCCTCGCAAGAGCTGCGCAGCTCCAACAAGATCCATTCGCTGCACCTGTGCCATGACCTGACGGGTGCCTCTCTGCTGACCTCCTTCTACATTGACCCTGCGTTCGCAGAGGGCGTCTGGCCGCACCTGCTGTCGCGCGCGAGGCTTTTGTTCATGGCCGAGCACCCCAAGCGGTTTTCCGACCGCCTTGCAGCGGAGTTCCCGGGCCTGTGCGACGAAGCCGGACACTCACCTTTCTGGGATGCAGTCGGACGGCGCTTCTTCAACCTGGACTACCCCCAGGCCGAGCAGCTGACCGGCGGGCGGAGCAAGAGCTTCATCGCTGAACTGATGCCCCAGTACCCCATCTATGTGCCTTTGCTGCCGCCGGATGCGCAGGTCGCCATCGGCCAGCTGCACCCCGTCGGCGAACTGCCCTTCAAGCTGCTGGTCGACGAAGGTTTCGAGGCCGACACCTATGTCGATGTGTTCGACGGCGGCCCCACGATCGAGGCGCGTCTCGTTGCACTGACGAGCATCCGGCGCAGCCGGCGGCTGCGCGTGGAGAGAGCCACCGGAGCCGACGTTCGCACCGAACCCATGCGCCCCTGCCTGATCGCCAACACGTCCAGCCAGCAATTCCGCGCCACCATGGCCGACGTGCCCTGGAGCAATGACGACACGCTCGTGCTGCCGGCCGACTTGATCGAAGCGCTCGAAGTCTCGAGCGGCGACGACGTGCGCATCGTCGCCTTGCACGCGGGGGGGCTCTGAGATGCTGACGATCCGCCCCATCGCCGTCGCCGACCACGCCGCGTTCGTGAGCTTGCACGCTCGCTGCAGCGCCGACGCTGCCGAGCGTTTGATCGAGTCCTCGCAGCTTGCCTTTGCAGGCGACGGCGTCACGCCACGCCGACGCGTCTTCGTGCTGGAAGACACCCAACACCCTGGGGCGCTGCTGGGCGTGGCCGCCCTCTCGGGCAGCATCGGCCTGGACCTGCCCCGCTACAGCTATCGCAGCGGTGTGGTGGTGCATGCCTCGGCCGAACTCAAGATGTTCCACCGCGCCGACACCTTGCTGCTCGCGAATGACCACACAGGCTGCGCCGAGCTGCACGTGCCCCTGATGGCGAGCGACGACTCCACACGCGCACCCCAGCGCCTGCTGATCGATGGCATGCTGCTGTATGTGGCCGAGCAACCCGACCACTTTGCACCGCGCCTGATCGCCGAGCTGCCGGGTCTGCACTTCGACAGCGGTGGCTCACCTTTCTGGAGCGCCCTCGGCCGGCACTTCTACGCGAGCGAGGTGCCGCCCAACGATGTGTTCTTCGAGACCCCCGAGCGCAGCCACATAGCGCGGCTGATGCCCAAGCACCCGCTCTACAGCTCCTTCCTCGGTGCAGATGCGCAGGCTTGCATCGGCCAGCGCGCCATGGCTGCGCGAGCGGCGCACGATGCCCTTACCGCTCAAGGCTTTCGGTTCGGTGGGCATCTGAACATCTTCGACGCGGGGCCGATTGTCGAAGTCGATGTGGCTGACCTCACGGCACTGAAGTCGAGCCAGGTGATGCAGGTTCGCATTGGCGAGCCCGGCCCCGGCCACAGCTGTCTCGTTGCAGGTGTGGGCGCAGATCGGGTAAGCGCCAGTCTGGTGCCGGCAGCGCTCGACGATGGGGCGCTGACCTTGAGCGCGACGCAAGCGCAGGCGCTTCGTGTGGAGACCGGGCAGCGCGTTCGTGTGATGGCGCAAGGTTCGAGGCAGGCGTCGTGACCTGAACGCGTGTGGTGCCGCGGCGACTCGCAGCTCGCGCGCTGTCGAGGTTGCGACACCAACTTGCAGCTTTGCGACCGCCGCGTGCCAACCCTCGTTACAGCGCGCGTGGTGGCAGATAGCCTGAATGCGAAGACACGTTGATCACACGACGCCTCCCATTCAAACCACGCAAGGCAGCCCATGAAGAAATCATTCCCACGCACCGTTTTTGTGATGCATCCGTGTGCGCAGGCCGCGCTCATGGCCATTGGTTTTCTCGCGCACAGTGCCGCTCAGGCACAGGCCGTCGCCACCCCTCCTGCACCACCCGCTCAACTCGAACGTGTCGAGATCACCGGTTCATCGATCAAGCGCATCGATGCAGAAACAGCGCTGCCAGTGCAAGTCATCAAGCGCGAAGACATCGACAAGAGCGGCGTCACCACGGCCGCCGAACTCCTGACGAAGATCTCGGCCAACGCCGCCGGCTTGACGGATGGCGCGAGCATCACCGACAGCAACTCGGGTCAGCGCGGCTTCAACGCCGCCAACCTGCGCGGCATTGGCGTGTCTTCCACATTGGTTCTGCTCAACGGCCGCCGTCTGGCCAACTTCGCATCGCCGGGAGACGGCGCCGGGGTGGACCTGAACAACATTCCAGCGGCCGCATTGCAACGTGTCGAGGTGCTCAAGGACGGCGCCTCGGCCATCTACGGCACCGATGCGATCGGCGGCGTGATCAACTTCATCACCCGCAAGGACTATGAGGGTGCGGACATCAGCGTTTCCGCCCTGGGCACGCAGCACGGCGGGGCGGGCAAGCGAACCTTCTCGCTGTCAGGGGGCACCGGCAACCTCGCCAAAGACGGATTCAATGCATTCGGTGTCGTCGACTACCAGGAGCTCGATGCGTTGCGCTCCAGCCAGCGTGATTTCATCCGCGACAACAACATCCCTCAGACCCTGCCCTTTCTCTTGTCGAGCCGACCCTTCCCGGGCAACGTCCGGCTGACCCGCAGCCAGCTGAACACCATCCGCGCCAACGGCGCGCCCTACACCGGCCGCACCATCAACTTCACGGCCCCCGACTGCAGCCCCCCGACGAGTGTCTATGCGCCAGGCGGCCCCGCAGGCGCGGATGGCTGCAACTACGACTACATGCAAGACACCGAGATCTACCCGGAGTCGAAGAAGCTGGGCTTCCTCGGCCGCGGCACGCTGCAGGTGAACGACGCCCATCAGCTCTTCGCCGAAGCACTCCTGAGCCGCGCCAAGACCAAGTACGTGCTGAGCCCCCAACCGAACACCGTCACCGGCATTCAGCCGGGCACGCCGAACTACCCCACCGAGTTGGTCCAGTACGGCCTGACGGGGCCAGTCGAAGTGCGGTTTCGCGGCACCGAGATGGGCAACCGCAGCAATGAAGTCACGAGCGAGGCACAGCGCCTGGTGGTCGGGGCCTCGGGCCTGGTCGCCGGATGGGACTACGACACTGCGCTGAACCACAGCGTGAACAAGACGGTCGACGCCTATGTCGACGGCTACGTGCGCTTTGGTGCGCTGGAGGCCGGGGTGCGGGACGGCACCATCAACGCCTTCGGGCCGTCCTCCGCCGCAGGGCTCGACTACATCAACAGCATCAAGATCAATGATGAGGCGCGCAAGTCCAGGGGTACCAGCAACACGTTCGACATCAAGGCATCGCGCGGGCTGATGCAAATCGGCGGCGGCGAGCTGGGCTTGGCGCTCGGTGCCGAATACCGCCGCGAGCAGACCGAGTTCACCCCCTCGGCACTGTTGATCAGCAACGACATCGCCGGCGACCGCGACAGCAGCGGCGGCCTGCCTCCACCGGTGGCCACGTCGAACAGTCGCAAGGTCGGTGCGATCTACGCCGAGTTCAATGCCCCGTTCACGAAAGAGCTGGAGGCCCAGTTCGCCGTTCGGCACGACCGCTACAGCGGTGTGGGCAACACCACCAATCCCAAGGTCGGCATGCGCTACGTTCCGATGAAGGAGCTGTTGTTCCGGGGCTCGGCAGGCACGGGATTCCGCGCGCCATCGCTGTCGGAGCTGTACCGGCCAACGGTGTTCGGCACGGCAAGCAGCATCCTGCCCGACCCGGTCTTGTGTGCTGTCGAAGGCGGCGACCTGAGCCTTTGCGCCGATCAATGGCCGGTGGAGCGTCGCAGCAACCCGAACCTCAAGCCGGAAAAGTCGCGTCAGTTCTCACTCGGCACGGTGGTCGAACCGGCGTCGCAGTGGAGTATCAGCGTCGACTACTGGAACATCCAGAAGCGAGACGTCATCGCCGACATCGGCGAACAAACAGTGCTGGCCAATCCGGACAAATATGCCGACCTGATCACTCGCGACGCCGACGGGTTCATCACCAACATCGTTCTGGAGAAGCGCAACCAGGGCAAGCTCAAGACGTCGGGCATCGACCTGGGAGTGAACTGGCGCGGTGCTGCCGGCGAGCTGGGCAGCTTCGGCGCGAGCCTCAACGGCACGCTGGTGCTGGGCTACAAGTACCAGGCCGGCGAGGGAGAGGCGTACCAGGACAACCTGGGACGCTTTCTGAACGACAAGGCGATCCAGCGTTGGCGGCACCGCCTCACCGTCGACTGGGACCGTGGGCCGTTCGGGCTCAGCCTGTCGAACACCTACCTTTCGAGCTACACCGACCAGAATAGCGCCATCGACCTGGAAAGCGGGCAACGTGTGGCCCCGCGCGAGGTCAAGGCTTATTCCTTGTGGGATCTGACGGGTTCGTACAGCGTGAGCCGTGACCTGAAGATCCGCGGCGGCATCCTGAACCTGCTCGACACCGCCCCGCCCTTCACCAACCAGGCTTACTACTTCCAGGCCTCATGGGACCCCACCTACGCCGACCCGCGGGGGCGCGCGGCCTATGTCAGTTTGAACTACAGCTTCAGGTAGAGAACGCGGTCTGGGCCACAAGCCGGCAACGTGGTTCCGCTGCGCTCGAGAGCGCGGTGGATCCTGAGAAGGACTCGGGCCATCGTCCCGAGTCTCTTCTTCGCTTCTCGTCTCATGAGCCCAGACGCACGCAGTTCCATTGGCGGCGCCGTGCCCCGCCCCCGTCCTACACTGCAACGATGCAGCAAGACTCCGGCGCCCAGCACGATCTTCACAACCCGCACGCCCTCACGGTGCGCCACCTGCGTCAGGTGCTGCTGTGGCCGTTGCGGCTGATCCCAACGGGTACGTCGAACACGCAGCGCCGCGCGCCATGGCAGTTGCTTCGCGACATGGGCGACGCGACGCCGTGGCGTGAACACTTCGACGAGTACAACAGCGGTGCCGGTGGCTTTCACGAGCGTCACTACAACGAGTTCGTGAGCTTCCTGCCGTATGTCCAACGCTTCCTTTATGGAGAAGGGCGCAGTCGGCAAGCCGAAGGCGACGCCGCGAGCGGCTCTCCCATGCGCATCTTCCGCCGGCGTGACATCGCGGCCATGCGTGTGGTGCCGCGGCCCGGCGACCAACCGATCACGCTGCAGGTGGTTCACGTGGACCTGTACTTCCTGTACGGCGTCGACATCGTGCTGTTGAACGTGGAAGTGGCGGTCGACGAACTGACGCTGCAGTTGGCGCAGGAGTTGCTGTACCGCCTGGGCCGCGCCTACCCTGCCGGGTGGGATGCCAACGGTCACGCCTTGCATTGCCTGGCCTCCGTTGAATGGCTGGACGCCAGCGGCGCCACGCTGGCGCGCAGCGATGTGCAAGACAAGGATGCTTTCCTGGCCCATGTCGCCGAGCATCGTGCCCCACGCATCTCGGCACACTGGGAATACCTGCTGGCGCCGCTGGTCAACCACCACTCCGGAGCGTCGGGGGCGCTGCGCTTCCGCCAGATCGAGTACTACCGAATGCCGATGATGGCCTACCTGGCCGTGGACGAGCCGCGACAGCTGACGCGCAGCGACTACGTGCGCCTTGGGCTCGTCACTGGCGGCGGTGAAACTGCGCCCGGCAGCGAAGCCTCCCTGCCCTACGGCGAGCAGCACCTGGCCGATTTCGAACAGCAGTTTTGCTACGACCGCTTCTGGGTCGATTCTGGCGCCGCACCCAACACGCGTTACCTTTGCTCGGGCTTGTCGATGATCGTGGTCGGCGACGAGCAGAGCACGTTCTACCGCTGCAGCGACCGCGGCGTGCTGGCACAGTTCCGGCACCAGCACTTCCTGCTGTTCCTCATCGCGCACTTCCAAAAGGCGACCTTGCTGATGATGTCCGACCAGTTGGCCGAAGCACTGGCCGTGCTGGACATCACGCGGCCCGAAAGCGTCAAACGCTTCAAGCGCGAGATCCGCAGCAGCTACGTCAGCTTCCTGGCTTTCACGCACCGCTACTGGTTCCACGAGGTCAGCGAGCAGGCGCACGTGAAGGCCTTGTTCCACCTATGCACTCGGCACCTGCAGACCGACAGCGTCTACGACGAGGTCAAGGAGCGCATTCGCGACATGAACAGCTACCTCGACGCGGATTCACTGCGGCGCCAGGCCAACACCGTCGTGCGACTGACCGTGGTCACCATCCTGGGCCTGATCGGCACGATCACGACTGGCTTCCTGGGCATGAACCTGATCGCTGCCGCCGACGCGCCGCTGATACTGCGCACCCTGGCCTTCTTGGCCGTGCTGATGCTGACGCTGGCGCTGACGCTGTACACGATTGCCAAGTCAAAGCGGCTGTCCGACTTCCTGGACATCGTGTCTGACGAGCGCGTGTCGACGTGGGCAAAGCTCAAGCAGTTTGTTGCCATCTGGACGTCCCGCGGCTGAGACGCTGCTTGGCGGCAAGCCGATCTCTCGCGCTGCGGTGTTTGGACCAACATTCGCAGGCGGCGGTCAAAGCGAACCAAAGTTCGGAATCGAAACCAATCGCATCGTTGGTGCGTGATGCTGCTTAAGGTACAAACCGACACTTCATGTCATAACAAGGCTTGCCCTGGTGGCTGCTATGGGGGCTATTTTGGGGGTGTTCAGGCCGTCTTACGCAATTTTGAGAAGTGGCTAGATTTTGAAACCACATCTATCTACAAACGACTACGGGTGGCCATTTGTGGCTACATGCCGCCTTTAACATTGACGTCCATATCACGTTAGGCATCGCGTGTCGCAGAGAGCTATGTCAAGTTCATTGAGCGCCTTTGCGTTGCGCACCCGGGCTACGCCCCGACGGGCTGTCCGTCCCGCTTCGCTGGCGGCCAGCGCACCGACCGAGGTTCTCGAAGCAAGCACATTTCAAGCATCTGCGCGGGCCGCTCGTCCGCTGGCGAGCGGCGCACTGCCCGAGCTTATCGCTACAAGAATTCAGTCCGGTTTTCTGGCCGGCGCAGCAACCTTTGTGCGTCGTTCTTTCCATTCGCATCGCCACGGAGTATTCACATTCACCGGCCGTGCTGCTTGCTCAAGCACCGCGGGGGTTCGCAGCAAAAGCCCTCTTTCCTATCCAGAGCCTTCGTTGTCAGCCTCGAATGCAACTCAAAGCACCGCAGTCTTCGGCGGCGCGGTAGGTGTGGTTGTCTGCTCGGTTGCTTTGGTTCAGCCTGCAAGCACAATCAAGTCAGGTTTTGCCCTTCCAAGCGCGCTGCCTAACCCGGCAATCAACCGGACTGCGGAGCTTGTTCCGGTTTAGTTGACACTCGAACCTAACGGAGAGAGTCAAAATGGGAACACCCGGGCCGCAGAAGATCCCCCGGTACGAGATTGAGTTCAAGCTCAAGGCCGTACAGATG